>CAVIUM010000218.1:0-2025 GCA_963645865.1 Lachnospiraceae bacterium | reverse complement strand
GGAACGAGTAGTCGAATGTGTGCACGGAATCTGTATGCATCTTTTTCGTATTAAACGTAAATTCAAAACTGGCGTTCCTGCATCGAACGGCCATAGCTTCCGCTGGGGTGGGGAATGTGCGTGTGATCCGCCGACGCATCGGCTTCGAGCGAACGGGAAAGCGTAACTCAGATCGATTCCCAGGCGGTCCACCGCTTCGAAGAACAGCTCCCTGGACTCCCTGTCGCCCGAGAAGAAGATCCTCTTCTCATCGCGGTCGAATCCCACCCTGCATCCTACGAGCCGGTCGCCCAGCATCTCCATCGTGATCCTCCGCCGGCCCTTCCCGTGCTCCTTCTTGAGCTTCGCATCCATAGCCGACTGCATGGATGTGGCCAGACCGTCGATGATGATCATCGCGTCCTGCCTGGCCGGGGTGTGGATGAAGATGTGGGCCATGCCGTGGCAGGTCTTCATCATCCTGAACCTCTTCTCGATGGTGCATTGGCCCAGGTACCTGTCGATAACCGAATCCGAGGTCATGCCCTTGCGCTTTACGGGAGCATCCTCGGTCGCGAACGGGATGTTCGTGATCAGGACCTCCACGGAATACCGCTCCGCGGCCTCCTGTATCAGGTCCTCATCGACGGACACGGCCAGGATCCTCGGCATCCACGCCGGTCCGCCCTTCTTCAGGGCCCTCGGGTCCTGCACGTATTCGACTGTCGCCCTGTAGATTGGCTCGTCGGCGCAGTCCATCGCCTCCAGTACCGCCAGGACGGCATCCTCGCGGGTCTCGAAACGCTTGTGCCAGACCTTCTTCAGCGCCTTTTCGAACTGCTTCAGACCCTGCACCCTCAGGTACCTCAGGGCCCTCCTTATCGCTCCGGGGAGCCTGAAGGCGATCAGCCTCTTGTCCCCGAAGGACCTTCCTTCGGAATCCGTGATGACGTCGTGGGTCTCGTAGTACCAGCGGCCCTTGCGAACGGGGGATTCGTCCATCACGCCGGACAGGGCGGACCTCCTGACGAGCTCCCTGACGGACCCGGAGAAGCTGTGCGGGACCTTCGTCACGAACCCGCATCCGCGTTCGTCGATCCGTTGGAATATCCTCACGTCGCAGAACTTGCAGTCCCCCGAGAGCACATCGGATTCCGGATCCAGCTTGTGCAGCAGCTCGTCCAGAGCGGCGATGTCCATCTCCTGGTCCGCCGTGGCGCCGTCGAAGACGTGGGTGTACACGACCGTACCGTTCCCGTCGCAGACGTTCATGACCTCCTTGTGGAGGGCGTCGGTGCGCTTGCTCTTGCATTTGGTGCTGTACTTCATGACCGCGGCCCTGCCGGTGCCGTCCGGACGGGCGATTCCGAAGAAATCGACGTCCGTGTTGTCCAGAAAGTAGTCGCTGGAATCGAGGCCGAAGAACGCGTTCGCCCGGGATGAGAACTCCCAGGTCAGCTCATCTGTGTCCAGGTCCATCAGATCCTCCATCCTGGCAGCCAGGACGGTGTCGCTGAGCGACCTCGGAGCGACCGTCGCTCCGAAGATCGCGTCCGTGGGCGAGGAGGCGTAGAAATGGCGGGTCTCGTAGAGCGGGAACCTCTGACCGTTGGTGAACATCGTGCCGGAATAGGACTTGAAGGCCATGGAGACGTCCACTTTCCTGAGCGGGACGTGCTTCCCGGCCTTGCGGAGCTCCTTCTCCCGGGCGATCCCGAACGATTCCACCAATTGCCTGCATCCCGATTGCTCCAAAGCCGCGAAGTAGATCGCCGTCGCGGGCGGGAGCCCTTCGAACCCGTGGTCCCCGCGGTCGACGACAGCTCTAGGAATCATGTCTGGCTATATGCGTTCTTTATATATTAATCATCGCAAAATAGAAATAACATGAAAAAACATAATATATAAAATATGCTTATTACCCAACGTCAGGATGCACCTTGCGCAGCATGGGGAAGGCGCGCCGGGGGCACGGATCTCGCGTGTCGGAAGAAGGGATGGGGAAGAATCGATCGGCTGCGGAGAAGCAGAGAAGTCGGCACCGAT
>CAVIUM010000217.1:0-2069 GCA_963645865.1 Lachnospiraceae bacterium | reverse complement strand
TCGGAGCCTCCGGAGGAGCAGCTCGGTCCGGCGCCTGACGGCGCCGAACCTCGTCCGCTCCTCCGCCAGCTCCGACTGGATGGTCCCGAAACCTTGGAAAAATGGAATGAGGTCCTCGGGGGTCCGGTGGAAGTAGTCTATCTCCGAACCCTCCCTCGATGTGGAGCGCAGGTCGCCGGGAGCGAAGTCCCTGACGAACAGATACCCTCCGGGACGGAGGATGCGACGCATCTCCGATACCGCCGCGGGCATGTCGGCATCGGGGATGTGCTCCAGGACGTGGACGCAGCAGGCGTAGTCGAACGATCCGTCCGGGAACGGCAAAGACAGCACCGAACCCACGAGGAACTCCGCGGAATCCCCGAAGCGCTCCCTGCAGACGTTCACCGCCTCCGGCGAGAAATCCACCCCGGTCACCCTGTATCCGGATCCGATCAGGGCATCGGTGCTCTTCCCGCTCCCGCATCCGATGTCCAGCGCATCCCCGTCCCCGTCCAGGGGATCGGGCAGCCTGCAGTTCCCCCTCCACATCCTCCCGTTGGAGCGGTACAGCGAATCCCATGCGTCCCTCTGACCGGAGCCCATGACCGGCGATGACCGAGGAACGCTATATTAATACGGTTCGAGAATACGGAGCCTCGCTATAAAAGGGGTAATCATGTACTGGAACCCGAGGATAGAATGCATGCCGGCCGAGGAGCTGAAGAAGCTCCAGTACCGCGAACTCAAGGAACTCGTCTACAAGCTGTACTCTTTCAACAGGTTCTACCACGACCGCATGGTCCAGAACAACGTCCACCCCGACGACATCACCTGTCTGGAGGACATCGTCAAGCTGCCGTTCATGTACAAGCAGGACCTCCGCGACAACTATCCGGACAAGCTGTTCACCGTCCCGAAGAACGAGGTCGTGAGGTACCACGTCTCGTCCGGTACCACCGGGAAGCCCACCCTCGTGGGGTACACCCAGAACGACCTGCAGTACTGGACCGACGCGCTGGCGCGTTCCCTGACATCCATAGGCATCGGGCCCGGGGACGTCCTGCAGGTGTCCTACGGGTACGGTCTGTTCACCGGCGGTCTCGGACTGCACTACGGGGGCGAGGCGGTCGGAGCGACCGTGCTGCCTTCCAGCACAGGGAACACGCAGAGGCAGGTCGAGCTGATCCAGGACCTGGGTGTGACGGCGATCGCGTGCACCCCGTCGTTCCTGATCCACCTGGGCGAGGTCGCGCAGGCCATGGGCGTGGACCTGAGGAGGGACACCAAGCTCAGGAAGGCCGTCCTGGGGGCGGAGCCGTGGTCGGAGAGCATGCGCGCCCACATCCAGAACGACCTGGGGATCGATGCGTACGACATCTACGGGACGTCGGAGCAGGCGGGACCCATGTTCACCGAGTGCGAGAGGAAGGACGGCATCCACATCGCCGGGGACATCATGTACGTGGAGATCGTCGACCCGGACACCGGGGAGCCGGTGTCCAAGGGCGACAAGGGCGAGATGGTCGTGACGATGCTCCGCAAGGAGGCGATGCCGATCATCCGCTACAGGGTCAGGGACATAACGCACCTGATCGAGGAGCCCTGCGCATGCGGACGCACGTCCCCGCGCATAGGGAGGATCACGGGAAGGAGCGACGACATGCTGATCATCCGCGGTATCAACGTGTTCCCGTCCCAGGTGGAGTACACCCTGATGAGGATCCCCGAGGTCGGGGAGCAGTACATGATCTACGTCTCCAGGACCGGATCGCTGGACGAGATGACCGTCCAGGTGGAGATCAGGGAGGAGGCCTTCAGCGACAAGGTGGATGAGATGCAGAGGCTCAAGGCGAAGATCGAGGCCGAGCTGAAGAAGTACCTCAACATCTACGCGAAGGTCGAGCTCAAGGCCCCCGGGGAGCTGCCCAGGTTCGAAGGGAAGGCCAAGAGGGTCGTCGACTCCAGGGTGATTTGAAACTACAACGCCCCGGGGGGACCCGGGGCTTCTCTCTTCAAACACAAGTCTGATTCTACTCTTTGATTTCTTGACAGGTCTAACTAATGAAGACCTTCCTGTAATACTGACT
>CAVIUM010000216.1:0-2084 GCA_963645865.1 Lachnospiraceae bacterium | reverse complement strand
GACCATAGGGGAGTACCCTCTGACCATTCAGAGATGCTACGAGATCGTCTGGGAGAAGATATGCGGGTACACGCCTGTGGATGCGAAGGAGACGCTGGAGACCAGCATCATATTCGATATCAGGCTCCCGAGGATATACGCCGGAATACTGGCCGGTGTGGGATTGGCGGCCGCCGGCGTCGCGATGCAGAGCACGCTCATGAATCCGTTGGCCGATCCGTACACCACGGGAGTATCATCCGGGGCATCGTTCGGAGCCACCATCGGGATCATACTGAACATCTCTCTGTTCAACGTGTCCTCCCAGTATACCACGGTGGTCAACGCATTCGTGTTCTCGCTGATCCCGATGTTCGTGATCATCCTGCTGTCGAAGATGAAGAACGGTTCCCCGACGACGATGATCATGGCCGGGATCGCCATCATGTACATCTTCAACGCCTTCACGACCCTGGTCTCGCTGATGGCCGAGCCGGAGAAGCTCGCGGAACTGTACAGGTGGACGGTGGGTTCCCTCACATTCGCCAGTCAGGACGATATCGTCGTGATGGCGACCTTCGTGATCCCGGGAGTGATCATACTCCAGCTGCTCAGCAAGAAGCTCAACATCCTGTCGACGGGTGACGACACCGCCAAGTCCCTGGGAGTGGATGCGGACCGTCTCAGGAGGTTCATCCTCCTGGTCGTGGCGCTCATCGCAGCGGCCGTGGTCAGTTTCACCGGATTGATCGGATTCGTCGGTCTCGTGGCCCCGCACATAGTGAGGATCTTCGTGGGACCGGACAACAGGTTCCTCCTGCCGGCGTCGGCCGCATTCGGAGCGCTGCTCCTGGTCATCGCCGACGTGGTCGGGCGCGTGATAATCGCACCCGCCGAACTGCAGGTGGGAGTCGTGACGTCCTTCCTCGGAGGGCCGCTGTTCCTGTGGCTGATCATGAGGAAGAACAGCCGCATCTGGAGCTGATACCGTGTTCTTCCAATCGCATAAGGAAGCGGAGGAGACGGAGATTGTCCCCGAGGACGGGGAGTTCTCTGTCGAGTTGAGGGATGTCACCTACAGGTACAGGGGGATGGAGAGGGCCGCGATAAGCGGGGTGAACCTCACCCTGGACGAACCCGGATTGTACTGCATCGTCGGGCCGAACGGGGTGGGGAAGTCCACCCTGGTCAAGTGCATCAACAAGATCCAGGTGCCCACCGAGGGGCAGGTGCTGATCAACGGGCGGGACATCAAGGAGATGAAGCTCAAGGAGATCTCGAAGTACATCGGGTATGTGCCGGTGACTTCGTTCGACGTGTTCTCCATGCCCGTGATAGATGCGATCCTGATGGGGGTCAAGACGGGTTCGAGATGGAAGGTCTCCGAACAGGACCTGGAGAAGGCCACGCGCGTGATGAGGATGCTCGGGATAGAGGATCTCGCGATGCGCGGGTTCAACCAGCTGTCGGCGGGGCAGCACCAGAAGGTGGCGATCTGCAGGGGACTGATACAGAACCCGAGGATGCTGATCCTGGACGAGCCGACGGCGAACCTGGATGTGAAGCATCAGGTGTACGTCACGGAGCTGCTGAGGGGATTGGCCGAGGAGAGCGGGATGATCGTGCTGATGATCTCGCACGATCTGAACGTGGCGGCGAAGTACGCGCACAGGATAATCGTGATGTCCCCTCCGGGGGTCGTGACCACGGTTGGGCCTCCGGAGGATGTGATCACCGAGGATCTCGTGACGGACCTGTACGACATAGAATGCACCGTGACCTCGGACGAGGGTAGGCCCCATGTGGTGTTGGGGTCGGCCAGGTCGATCTGAGGGTCCGGGGGAAACTGTTTCCTCAGAGGGTCCCCGGACCCTCTTTCTAGGGGTGTTCCCCCGCCCCTTCGGGGCGGGGATGGGGCTGTTCGCGGGAGATTGGGGCCGATTCGGACGGTTTTTTGGCCCTTCCTCTGCTTGTTCTTTGCCTCCCTTTGGGGATGATTCGTGCTCTTTCGAGAAGTACGAAAACATACTCCGGTACGAACACGTATCTCGAACGTGGGTGGCGATGCGCCTTATATCGTACGTTTCTGTACTTCGAATCGCGCA
>CAVIUM010000215.1:0-2094 GCA_963645865.1 Lachnospiraceae bacterium | reverse complement strand
TTCTGGTGTAGCGTATGACGTTGCTCAGATTGCCCCAGAACTCGTAGTACGCATCGGGGACCACCGGGCCGTACGGCCACGCCTGAATCTCGTTCCTGTAAAGGTAGGACCTAAAGTCCCTGTAGTAATCCAGCCAAGCGTAGTGGAGCAGCTTTTGGAGTTTGAGGTTGGTCATCGGAATCCCCTTCCCGATGGATATCTGGACCATGCGGCGGGCGATATCGACCGCATCGTACACCTTCCGTCCGCACCCCGAATCATCGCACATGGTCTGGTCGCCTCGATCACACATCCGGTCCGACGGTTAAAGGGTTGCCACCCAGCGGTTCGGATGAAATGCCAAATACGGAATGGGATTATGCGGGGGCGTCGGACAGCGGCGAGGATTGGGACGAACATTGGAACGCGATGTCCCGATCCTCCCTTCGACACGCTCAAATAGGCCGCCGTGATGCGTAAATCGACCATTCGTTTGATTCGTGTGATTATCCGTCGCGTGCTGTTTCAACCTCCTCACTTTGTTTCTCGCACGCGACGGAACCTACCATCCCCCATCGCTGGCATTCCCGTAGCATCGAAATAGGAGATAATCGATCCCGGAACATTCGGTCATCCGTCGGATTCCAATAGTCCGAGGAAGCCGTCGTATCGGCGGTATACGGGCCGAAGGAGGGTTCGGAGGATGCGGTACTACTACGCGGTCAAGAAGACCGTATACAGGCGTTTCGAGAGCAAGGAGGAGGCCCAAGAGTACGTTGACAAGAACAACGTCCTATTGGACCTCAGCGGCGCCACGGGGCAGATGTTCGTCGTTGAGGAATACGATCCCGACGCCTAGGTCAAAATCATCAGAATCGGGGAATGGCGAGGGTTCCGGATTAATACCAGCCTCTTCATCAGGGAATCATGGATGGAAGGGAAGCGGCCTTCGTATGGGTCGGTCAGGACGATATCGCGCATTACTTCGGACGCATCATGGCCCTTGGACAGCTCATATCGGTCGAACGCGAGGACCCCGAAGAGACGGGGGAACCGTACAGGCTGGTCGAGACGTTCGAAGTGGCCAACGGCGGCGAGGCGGAGGTCTTCTGGATGGACGAATCCAAGAAGGAATTGGGCGACATCCGCCTGATTGTCCCCGTGAGCTCGGAAGAGGAAAAGCAGTTCCGCATCGAAAAGGGACTCCCCGCGACCAAATCCCTTGAGGAAGCCTGCGGGGATACGCATTCGGACCATCTGTCCGAATACATGAAGCTCAGGGTGAAAGCGATACTGGGTTGATCCCGGCAGAAACCGTTTGCTCAGGGTGCCGAGTATTCTGTTTGGCACCCTGATTCCTTTTTTCGTAGAAATTCTGCGGATTCCATCGGAAGGCCCTACCGAAAAAGCCAGGATCCTGCCCGACGAATCTGCGGATTCCGTATCAGGACGAATCCCACAGCGACATGAGGTCGGATTCATCCTCTTTCTGGGGGGCTTCGGATGAATACTTCTCGAAGTCCTCCATGAGCTCGTGCATCTGGCAGATCTCCTCCCCGATGTAGCGGGAATACTCCACCACGGCCATCCGGCACGTGTGCTGGATTCCCATAGGGGACAGTTCGGTCATGGACGCTATCCTGTTGTAGAATCTCGGATTCATCCTGATTGCCACTTGGACGCTTATCCCCTCGCCATAGTGCTTGATGAAACGCTCATCCAGTCCGGCGCCTACCTTCTCCATCCGATTCCGGTAGACGACGGCTACCGTCTTGGGTCCCCTCGTACCGTCATCGACCGCCTTCAGAACCGAATCCGACGCCTGGACATAGCGGCTAACAAGATATCTGAGCGCACTGGTGATGAACTCCGAACGGCTGTTGAACAATCCGGAGCTCTCGATGAGGCCGTCCATCTCCTCCATGCACCGTTTCGTGAGTCCGACATTCAGCCTGATCGACTCTTCCGTACCATCCAGCTTACAATCCGTGAGCATACTGGTTGCAAGCCAGTCAAATCCCAAAAACATTTTGGAATTTAATCGGCACATTTATACCCAGCATCGTCCATCCATCAATACAAGGGCATGAGGACCCCATCCATCGTAAGCGTCAC
>CAVIUM010000214.1:0-2105 GCA_963645865.1 Lachnospiraceae bacterium | reverse complement strand
GTCCATAGTCCTCGCAAATCTGTCTCACCTCGTCATCGGTAAAACCGAACATCTCGTCGAACTCCGTATTTAGGATGTTATTCATAGGTTTCTCACACGAGGTGCTATACGCGACCTCATGAGAGATTTCCCGTAGGGTCCTTCATTCCCCTGCCCGCGGCCTTCCCCCGCTTCTTGCGGGGCTTCTTGTCCCTACTCCCCTTCGGCCTCCCGGTCTTCTTCTTCGGGAACTCCGGCACGATCGGCCTGCGGATGATGTCCAGGACGGCGGACACCTGCGCGTCCGTATCGGCTATGCGCACCAGCTTCCATTCGCCTCCGTGCTCGCGGGTCATCTTCAGCCTGAGCAGGAGCGAGTACACCTGTTCGTAGGTGCGCTTCTCCAGCAATCCGGACGATTCGAACGCGTTCCTTATCCTCGATGCCATCACCGACGCCATGTGGTCCACGAACTGGCTGGCCTGGACGGTGTAGTCGGACTCCTCGTCGGTGGTGTCGTCCTCCAGCTGCGACCTCTGGAACTTGAAGCTGGTCTCGATCATCCAGCGGTCCGCGTAGATTCTCCTGACATCCGCCGGCTCCATCCTGCGGCTCGATGCGAACACGATGGTCCCCCATATCCCGCGCAGCGCCTCCGTCTCCGCCGGATCCAGTTCCCTGTACGAATTCGACCTGAGATACAGCCTCTCCTCGTCGGCGGCTATGTCCGGGTCCCTGAATGCGTAGTACCGGACGGGCATCCCGTACTCATCGGTCGATTCCTCCGTGCGATAGGCGATCTCCGTCCCCGGGAGGACGTGCGTAAACTCCCTCAGATGCAGGTCCGCGATGACCTTCCTGTCCCTCTCCAACGGGACCAGGTAGTCGATGCCCGGTCTTCCCCTGAGGGTGCCCCTGACCGCTTCCGGAGGGAACCCCCTATCGGCCACTATCAGTCCCTTCTCCAGCTCCAGCATGTCGACGAAATCGGCCACGATCCGCTGGTCCACCATGTTCCCCGGATAGACCCTGGACGCGATCTGCTCCCTGCGCTTGTAGCTGTAGGCGGTCATCACGTTCACGTGGCGGTACCTCTGGGCGGCGGTCTTGCGGGAGACCGCCGAATACGTGTTGACCCTGCTCTCGTCCCTCTTCAGCGTCCCGTCGAAGATGATGATGTCGTCGTCATCGCATGCTCCGATCTGTCCGCGCATGAACCTCACGATGCGCGAACCGCTGCGACCCACGTCCCTCAGGAACCTGGATACCTTGGATTTCTCCAGGTTCGAATCCGGGAAGACCACGGAGAGATAGGTCTCCTCGAACTGACGTTCCAGCATGTAGTCCTGGATGCCGTCGTAGCAGGCCCTGAGGATCGCCATGACATACAGGAGTTCGGCCTCCTCGGCGTTGTACAGCCCCCGCAGGGACTCCAGGATGTCCCCCGAGAGCATCCGGCAGAGGTGGACGTTCGCATAGTCCTTCAGATCGACGTCGCCGACCGGCGGGAGACCGTCCTCCTTCGCCACATACACGCCGTCGATGATGTGCCCGACGACCTTGCCGTTCCTCGACGGCCGATGGGCCTTCCCGTTCTCGTCCACGTAGTATCCGCAGCCCGTCTTCTCCCTGACCGAGTAGACCCCTGTCTTCGAGTCCACCACGAAGGTGTTCCTCGGTCTCGGTATCCGTCTGATATCCTCAGGCACCGCCATGGAAAAGTATAGCACATAATAGTATAAAAACTTTGATATATCGTGCTATACAACATCCGCTGGATGGAGTCCCGGAAGGCAGGATAGGACCCGGAAGGGTATGCCGGAACGACGTCGGGGCGGTCATTCCGTCACGTATAGGCCCCATCGAGAGGGGTCATCCAAGGTCCTAAGAGGAGAATATATATGGAAAATGGATGGAATCGGACGAAGAAGGGTTCGGATCGACGGTTTCCCGTCGATCGGTATAGTACATCGCGTGAGAAACCTATGATTAAATTAATACGGGGTAGGTGACCACGGAGTTGGTGGAATCAGGCTACGATGTGAGGAATCCTGAAGTAGCATTGGATTCCGATAGTCACGTTTATCTACTGAAAAGCTATCGTGTTCTCCATGGCCTGCGTTGGT
>CAVIUM010000213.1:0-2127 GCA_963645865.1 Lachnospiraceae bacterium | reverse complement strand
CGTCAAGATACTGCACAGCTGGAAGGTCTGAACAGAACGGATATGAGTGGGCCCGCCCGGGTTCACCCCTGAACTGGCCAGACATCCCGTCGCGGAGGGAATGTTACCGGCTGTGTACGAGTTCAGGAACGATTATCTGACCGACAGGCTGCCTTGGATCATCCTCAAGTACCCTCTCGTTCCGGAGCATTGCGATGGGAGAAACGAAGATTTCATGGATGAACTGGACGAGAGGTTCGGTGATACGGTCACGCCGTTCGCCATACGCACCGACAACGACAATCTGGTTCTCGCCAGGACGTGTGGTATCTCCGTTCTCCCATCATCCTCCGGACAGCCTGAATCGGAGGAGGATCCGGCATCGCAGAATCCGGACGCCCGACTTCGACGAAGGAGGTCTGCATCCGGCCGACCGTTCTCTCTTACGGATCATCGAGTCCCTGATCGGAATGCGATCATCGCGACTGTTCTTCGTATAGGGTCTGTCATGGACAATAACTCCGATGGATGAGCGATCATCGCAGGTAGGGACAGCTGACCGCGCATCCGTCGTCGGGAACGGCATACACTTCTTGCGACCCCTCGGGTCACCGGGGGATCGTCCCGATTGATCTCATCCGGACCGATAGAAGCCCGGGGCCTCTGGGAGGAGGCCCGCGGGTGAACGGTTTGATCAGCGTTGCCTGGAGTCGATCAGGATGAACGCCGCGAGGATTACCACGACGCATGCGGCAGCGGCGCAGGCGAGGACCTTGGCATCACTCTGGTCATCGGAATCCGAAGCATTCGTGCTGGGGGTGATAATAATGACAGGATCGTCGTCATCGTCGGGGATGAATCTCGCCACCGTTCCCGAACCGGAGATGGCAGATGAGGAGGCACTCCCTGTGGGCGATACGACGATGGCCCCGGCGTTATTCGTTGTGGCGTTCAGCGTCCCGGACACATCGACCCTGGCGGAGGAGCTGATGACCAGCTTCCCTGTTCCGGTCGACGAGATCGTCGAGCCCTCGGATATGGACAGGGTCGCGCCGTCCTTGACCGTGACCGTCGTTCCCTCATCGATCGTCAACTTCCCTTCCAGTGAAAACGACCCGGAACCCGAGATCTCCATATCGCCGATGCCGGCATCGGAAACCGCGAGCATGGTCGTCACGGTGCCATCGGATGAGAACGAGACCGCCTGATCGTTCATGACGATGCTCGCACCGTCCTTCATCACGATCCCCTGGCCATCCTGATTCACCAGAGAGGCGCAATACGTGCCCGCCTCGCTCGAAACAGAACCGCCGAAAACGAAGGATGCATCCTCCTCTAGGATGATGCTTCCCTTGAGCGTTATCGGTACATTCCCGTCATTCCCGCTACCGAATTCCTCATCGGCGGGCTTGAGGGTCAATGTGCTGTTCCTTCCGAGGGTGAGCGAGGCGTTCTCATCGATGATGATCGAGACGGATTTCTTGTCCCACTTATCGGGCTGGACCAGGATGTCTCCGTCCACCTTGACATCGCCTACTATCTCGAGAGGCCCCTTGACCCTCATCGACCCGTCGCTGGTCATGGAACCGATCTTCACCGCACCGTCATGGGTGCCGATGTACGGGACCGAACCGTTCCCGGATACGGTGACGGTGTTATTCTCGACGATGATGTTACCGCTCGTTCCTGCGATCTGCAGGAATCTGCAATCCTTCTCGATCTGGTCGAGATCCCCGGTCATTTCGTACGATCCGTTGCCCGTTACTTGGAACTGGGATCCTTCGGCCGTCGCCACCGAATTGGCGTCCATGAATCTCAGGAAGCCCGTGGCAGTATTGTTCCGAACGATGACGTCCCCTGTGATCTTGTATACGGCGATCGCTCTGACATTCTTGTAAGGCTGACCGAGATTCGCCGCATTGGTATTCGTGAATATGCTGTCTTCAATCGTCAGAGATTCGCCCGGATCGTTAGGGTTGCTGTTCATATATATTCCGATACATTGCTTTCCGCTCGAATCCCCTCCGACCCTGATCTCGCAATCTTTCACGGTGAGGCTCTCTCCACTCCCCAACTTCCAGTTGGCACTCACGGCGTAATTCCCTGTAGATGGTTCTATAATGACGGACTGCAACGTTGTCGTCTTAG
>CAVIUM010000212.1:0-2132 GCA_963645865.1 Lachnospiraceae bacterium | reverse complement strand
TCTTCCTTGGGATCTTCCGTCACAGGAGGGATGCCCGTTTCTTCGACCAACGTTTCGGCTTTTCTTTGTCTCGCCTTCTGTTCCTTTCTGTCTCTTGCAAGTCTCAATATCACTTTCTCGAAATTCTTCTTGACATCCGGGTCGAGATCGAACCCGATGGGTGCCAGGATCGCGGCGACCGTCTCATCCGCATTCCCCTTGTGGTCCTTGAATTGGATATCCCTGAGATAATTATCCATCTGTGAATCGGAATATTGCATCATCTCCTGGATGGTCGTCTTGGATACATTGTCCGGGTTGCTGCCCTTTCCCAAGATGTATTCGGGGTACTCCTGATCGGAGAGTTTCTGATTGCTCGGTGCATGCCATTTATCGATGGGCGGTGCCTGAGCCAGCATATTCGCGACCATATCCGTCTTGGAGAGATCCACGAGTGTCCGGACGATCGTCTCGTTGGCGTCTCCGCTCAGACCGAGCTTGTACAGGTCGGCCAGAATGATCTTTCTTGCAGCGGACTCGTTCAGCGTACCATCTATGACCTGTGTGGAGATGTCCCTCATGACGTCATACATGCCTCTCGGAGTCTTGCCCATGATCGTCTTGAGGGTCTCATAGAGATCCCCATACCTTTGGACACCGGTGTTCATCAGCCTCAGATACGCCTTCTTCCTAACGGGGTCCGACATGACAGGAGATACCTGCTTCTCCGTCTGAGGAGTCTTCAGAGAGTTCTTGGCTATCGTGGATATCCTGCTCTGGAGCACGCTCTTCGTTGTCTGGGCGATATCGCCGAGGCCCAGCGCGTCCGCGACCGCATCGCAGACGGCTCCGAATATCTCTTGGTTATATCCATCGCCTTTCATGGAATCGAGCAGTGCATCCCATTCCCCGTTCTTGCAGGCGGATCTGATGAACTCCGATGCCTGAGCATTCTGGACCGGAGTGCTCCTCCCGCCCAGTTTGGAGCGTATGATGTCTTTGTGTTTCCTCACCGTGTTCTCGTTCTGCTCCTTCATGACCCGTCTCTTGGTCTTGGCGGCGGACTCGGGCTTGACGACGGGCGCCTTGGCCTGCCTTCCGAACTTTCCGGCCTTCCAGAGGTCTGCGGCCTCCTTCCAGCCTTCGAGCGACATCCGGTCCAGAGGGACGTTCTCCCTACTGCTGGCGAATCTGCTCACCTGGTTATGCAATGTACTGGCCCCCCTGGTGGCTTCCAGGAGGTCCAGCACGTCCTGGGTGACCAGTTCGGGGTTGTTCTTGATGAACTCGGCGGCCCTGGCGGGGTCTTTCCTCCTGCAATTCATGAGATCCCTTCCGGTCTTTATCTCATACGTCTGAGGCTGGACCGGCGTCTCGACGGCCGCGGCCTGCTGTGCCGCGTCCTTCTCATATGCATCCTTGAGCTTCAGCCAGTGGTCGCCGTACAGGTTCGAGACATTGAAATTCAACCCCATCTGGGGGAACTCGAACTCCTTCGCGAATTGCAGCCTGCGGTCATTCTTGTTCAACCATTTGTACTCCGGAGTCCCACGGGTCTTCGCATTATGGATGAAGTCCAAAAGGGACATGTCCTTATCATTGAGCTGCGCCCATCTCAGGGAATTCGTATCGTACAGTCTCATGATATTTCTGATATCCTTCGGATCCCATACGTTCGAATCGAGCCCGAGCCATCTCAGATTGCTCCTGGTGTTCTTCTTCTCGGATGGAGGCTTCGTTTTCACTCCGGTGATGAGCTCTTTTATGAGATCGCTGTCCGTGGCCGTGGTCCGACCCTCGGCCTGAGCATCATGAAGGGTCTTCTGGGCGCGTAAATGGCGTCTGCGGGCCCAATTCGCCCAATCGGTCCCTATGCCGCCTTCATCGATGTAATACTTCAGGTCGGCCGCGGTCTCCGGGTCTCCGGGGTCTCCGAACAGGATGGAGATCACCCCCGCCATCACTCCCGCCTGATGGACGTCGCCCTTCTCCTTGTACATGTCGAACAGCTTGTATGCGCTCTCCTTGTCTCCCAGCTTCACGCCCTCCTCGAGGACGGCGACGTCGCTCACGCCGAGGCCTTTGAGCTCGTCGAGGGAATCCAGCTTCTCCTCGTCCGTCTCACCGTGATACAGGGTCTGCAGGGCCTGTTC
>CAVIUM010000211.1:0-2163 GCA_963645865.1 Lachnospiraceae bacterium | reverse complement strand
CCCTGCTGTACGAGGCCATGGCGTCGGTCGTGGCGGAGGACGGGAGGGTCCCCGATGATCTCGTCGATGGTTTCCTGGACGGGGCGTTCAAGGGGAGGTTCCCGGGGAAGGACTCATGATTTCCGAGGCCATCGTGATGAAGACTGGCACGGACATGGGTCGTAAGTCGGAACTATATTAATATTAGAATGACAATTTTCACGCATGGGTTCGGCACCGAAGACTTTGCGCGAGTTCAAATCTCAATTCGAGAAGAGCCTCAGTAGCAACGTCGATTCCTCCGACTATTCCAAGTCCCCCCATCTGAAGGTGCAGCTGGTGGAATCCAATGTGGAGCAGATCCCGCAGATCGATGGTTTCGGTGAATGGAGTCCCTTCGAGGACACGTCGTTCTGGTATTGCTGTTCGAACGGGAGCGATTACATCGTCGTCAACAAGTTCTCGTCTCGCGTATGGGCGGTGTATTCCATGATGAAGGTCGCTTCCTTCTCGAAGATAGTCGACCCATGGATCAAGAACACCCATAATCTGGACAAATGCTGGATCCCGTCCTCCAGGGTCAAGGCTATCGGGAAGGACAACGGGTGGGTGGAGCGTGGTATCGGGCTCAAGTACCACGACCTCCTGGCCGATGAGGACGATCAGGCCAAGGTGAGCATGAAGGCCTGGTATGGCCCGAACGACAGGATCGTGAGGGCCATAGCGGAACTCCAGAGCAGTTTCGCGGTCAGCAGTTATAGGTTCAAGGACGACTCCACCTCGTCTGTTTCGGAATGGTATTCCAACGGCAAGATAACCTTCAACTCCTCCACCGATTCGGAGAGTGTTCTCATGGCTGTCCGCCAGGTCATGGAGTACTACAACGGCGAGCTCGAAATCGCGACCAAGCTACGCAACGATGAGAAGGGATCCTTCGAATTCAAGTTCGACCAGGAGATAAAGCTCGACAGATACACGGAGCTGGTTGGCAAGGGGAGGGGGGATCTGCAGCTCTGGATGGCCGAGGTGGAGTCCCTTCCAGATTTCAAGAGATACAGGGGCATCGACATGCACACGTGGGACCGCGTCTTCCTGGATATCGGTCCGAATTACGCGTACATGACGATCCCCGGTAAAGGCTGTGTCAACGCCGCTCCCCGTTTCGTCTCGATCCAAGGGGAGACGATAATGGGCAGAACCAAGGTCTACTACAATGGGGATGGGATCTTTGAGTGAATCGCACCTCGAGCTTTGGAGGAAAGCGATATTCCTCTTCACGAAGTACACCTCTCAGGAAGGTCCCTTCTACAGCGCGGGATATAGGAAGTTCCTCATTGAGTACGGGATCACGGGCCCTTCGGGTAAACCGAGGAAGATAGACATAGTGGCTTGGGATCCGCAAAGCTCCGATGCGTCAACCCCGTATTACGCGTTGGAGCTGACCACGAATCCAGAAGCGAAGAAGATTGAGCAGTTGGAAGACTACTCGGAAGCGGATCCGAGAGAGTTCTACAGGGTGGGTATCCAATCGGAGAGGAGTCCCACGGCGATTCTCGTGACATCGTCGTATCTGGGCGGTCACGACGAGTTCTGCCAACTGGTCCTCGGAGATGTTCTCGAACCGAAGAATCTCGAGAAGCTGTCCGACCCCGTCCTTTCGAAGACATTGTCCGAAAAGAAGGTGGATCTGACCCATGTCCCACAAACATCGTTCACCATCGTCCCAGAGAGCAAGAATCGCGAGTTGAAGCTGGGCATGGTGGATCCGCTGATGCTCGTGTTTGGTCCCAAATACGAGTCGTTCACGGCCGAGACGATCGCCGATTTGGCTTTGGATTTCATCTCGGAAGATATCGACTTCAAGCAGAAGAAAGAGCTAATCCAACGCATCAACGAACTGCTGTTCGAGCTGTCCAAATCCCTGCTCAAGGGATATTTGGACGTGGATCATCGTACGTATACGCCGACGGAACGTGGCAGGAATGTGGTCGGCCATCCCAATTCCAGGGAGATGTTCCAGACCAATCTCATGAAGTGGGCCAGGAGCAACGAACCGTCTCTGGATAAATGGATTGAAAATCGGAACGAAGACGGATTGTGATGATTCTACGAGAATGGAACAAGTCGAGAATCCCGGGCCTCCCGGCCCGGTAATGAATTTCACTGGACGGCTTTCTGGACCTG
>CAVIUM010000210.1:0-2188 GCA_963645865.1 Lachnospiraceae bacterium | reverse complement strand
GTGGATCGTCCATTACGACAGGAAGGTCCAGGTGACGTTCTCCGGGAAGGTGGAGTCGGCCGATGGGACCTACACCCGCGGGGGGTCCCAGGTGCAGATGACAGGCTTCGCCGGCCTGTACACGGCGACCCTGAGCTTCATAGTCCCCCTCATGGACGAGAACGTGCCGTTCACAGTCAAGGTCACCCTCGCCAACGGGACGGTGCTGACGTTGCAGTACGTGACCGACGCATGGTCCGATTCCCTCAGGAGCGGGGAGTCCGTGACAGTAAGGGTGAAGGTCGGGGACGCGGAATCGGATCACACGCTGACCCCTCTGGTCCAGCGCAAGTCGATCATCATCGAGTCCATAGGGGGAGATCTGCCTGCTGTGAGCATAACGGCCGTGTCCTCTTCCGGATACCGCTGGGCCCTGTGGAAGGTCGACGGCGAGTCGAGAACAGCCCTCTCGGGGCCGGACCGCCTCAGCGCCCTGGGCGCCCCGGTCGGATTGGACATGTTCCCCGACCAGGACACGGTGGCAGCGGTCACGCTCTACCGCGAAACCGCGTTCGACAGCAGGAACACCTACACGGGGATCGAGAAGGTAGCCGTGACCTCGTACGATGTATCTGGGAACGATCCGTCAACCACCGACTACACTCCTGCGGACCTTTCCGGGCTGACCGTCTTCAAAGGATACGGGCTCGCGGTCGTGCCGGAGACCGATTACAGGGTCTCCAAGCACGACGGGCTGACAAGGTCGGAGGCCAACAGGTTCACTGTCATAGGCTCCCAGGCGATCGTCCTGGAGTACATCCTGGACGGGACGTTCACTCTGAAGGTGTCATTCGTCGACTGGAACGACGACGGGATCCATCTGGAAGGGATGATGAAGGCCGTAGAGGGCCCTATGAGGTACAGAGCATACGGGGCTTCTGGAGAGGTCCTCTTCACGGCCACGACCACCGGGTTCTCGGGGAACGTCCTGACGATACCGTCGATCTCCAAGATGAGCCCTGCGGAGGATTCGTCATGCACGATGGCCGGGTTCGAATCCCAGCGCATCGATTCTTCGGATCCGAAGGTGGTGGAGTACAGGCTCACGCTCATCAGGAACACCATCAGCTTCTGCGACCCGGACGGGACGGTGGAGGAGACGGCAGACTGGTCCGTCCTCACAGGCGGGTCCATCCCGCGCCCCCGGTCGGTCGAGACGGTGGAGGAAGGAGGCGTGCAGGCCTGGGTGCTGAAGGACGCATCGGGACAGGCCAGGATCGTGAAGAGCCTGACCTCGGACAGTTTCACGGACAACAAGCTGTCGCTCTACCGCATCCCGGTCTACAAGGACATCCCGATAGGGTACGTCCCGGTGACGGCAGTCGTCACTTCGACGGAGCTGTACAGAGGGTGCACCGTGCAGATCGACCTCGGGGCCGAGGCGATGAGCACGGCAGCGGTCCTCGCCGACGGCAAGGTGGAAGCGGAATACAGCAACGGGACGCTGACGCTGAAGTCGGACAGGGAGGGGACGGGGTCGTTCCTCTTCACAATGGGAAGCTACGCGATAACGGTCACGGCCTTCCCGGATTTCTCGCCCAGGGAGGTGCTCCCTGGCTGACGCTCATTATGCGCTTTGCGGCAGCGCTTTGAGGCCTTCGGGCATGAATGCCGCGGTATACGGAGGTATGATAAGATGAACAGGAAAACCATGGCCGTTCTCGCAGCGGTCATGATGGTCGGGATAGCCTTCGGGGCGATGTCCGTGCAGACGGACGCGGCAACGGCGAAGGATCTCGGCGAAGTGGTGGTCTCCGATACGGTGACCGAGAAGAAAGTCGCGTTCACGACCAACGAAGGCGAGTTCAAGGGGTACAAGTACACTGTGAAGTTCTATGCGGTCGAATGGAACGGAACCGGTGATGTGGCGGAATTGACCTACGGGCCCGAGGTCGGGACGACGACGGCCAATACCGCAGGAGCAGATCCAACATACTCGTCGGGGACCGCCAAGGATATACCTGGCACAAGCTCCACGTTCAAGGTGTCTGTCGAGTACGGCAACAAGGTCGGGACTTATCTGATGGCGGTAGAGCGCACCGCTCAGATAACGGAGCAGAAGGTTGCGCTGAAAGCGGAAATCACGGTGGATCTCAGTCTGACCCCCAATCCGGTCTACAATACCTATTATTTGGCGACGGTGAAGGAC
>CAVIUM010000209.1:0-2188 GCA_963645865.1 Lachnospiraceae bacterium | reverse complement strand
ATATTTACAAGTTCGTAGAGCCGGTCCTGCGAGATTCGGCAGATGGTGTGATTTTCTTGGTCGGCGTCTTTGGCCGTCCGGATGGGACCATCTACAATGCGATCATTGAGAAGGTCGATCGAAACGATTTCGATAACGTCATCGACTGGTATCCGACCATCACAGAGACTTACTATGCTGGCGAGGGAACTCTCCAGTTTGTAATCTCGAAGATGCCGGTGACCGGGAATACGACAATTCCCGAAGAGTATATTTTGGGTAAATCGAATGTTGCCCAAGTGACGATCGAAGAGTCGTCCACCGAATCTGGTCCGCTCCCGCCCACACCCGATGCTCCGATTCAAGTTACGGTGACAGAGGATGTCGATGCTGCGAAGAAGGCAGCTAGTGTGGCCGAGAGTTATGCTACGCATCCTGCACTTCCGGATGAGTCCGGATACTACAAGGTGTGGAATGCGGAGACAAAAGAGTACGACATCACAAAGATTCCGGTTGCCCCGGGACCCGCTGGTTTGATGGCACTCTTTGTCCCCATTCAGAAGTTCGATAATCAGCCGGTTGTGGGTGAACTCTACAACGCGACGAATACGAACTTCAATCGTGAGCCTCTCGAAGGAGAGGAGTCTGTGTGTTACATTGTCCCGACTGACGCGGAAGCGGCTAAGGGTGCGAATTGGTTGTGTGTGTGTTTCGTCCGGGTCGATGTAATTCCTGTCCCAAATCGTGAGAAGAAGTATGCCCTCTTGATCGAGGACATGTATTCCCTTACGACTGGCGGCGGTAGTGGCGATGGGAACCTGAAGAGCGATGACTTCGATATGATCAAGGTTATGGACCGTGCTGAGTACGAGGCTCTCGAGACGAAGGATCCGCGCACTGCATATTTCATTCGGGGGTAGTCAATCATGATTGCTGTCGATGAAAAGGATATTACCGAGATGTTTGTCGGTACACAAGGAATTAAGACCGTCCTTGTGGGAGAAGACCCCGTGTACGAGCGGAAGGGTGGATACTTCTACCTAATCCTCGACACACAAAGTTAAATTTATGATGAAGGGAAAGATGCTATATGGCTAGCTTCTTTAATCTGTTTCTGGATACCACAGCCCCTGCTGGTGTAACCCTGTCTCTGAACGATGATGCTCGTTATACCACTTCGGCTACCATTGCTGCTAAGATCGGCTGCTCTGATGAGAGCACTGAGGGCTATCAGCTGAAGGTTTGGGGTTCCGTTGATGGTGCCGCGACCGAGGCCGACGCTGCTTGGGTCAACTATGCTGCGACCAAGTCCATCAACCTCGCCACTGGCGATGGCAAGAAGACCGTCAACCTGAAGGTTCGTGATACCGTCGGCAACGAGTCCGAGGTCGTAACGAAGGAGATCATCCTCGATACCGCTGTTCCTGTTGTCACCATCACTGGTCCCGACAAGAGCCGCATCTCGAAGGTCGAGACCTTCAACGTTGCTGCGATCAGCTTCACCTGCGATGTCGACTTCGTCGAGTACAAGGTCAAGGTCGTTCCCGCTACTACCTCTCTGCAGGATGCGGGCGTCGTGATCGGCACGACCAACGGCTCCACCAACATGAGTGGCACCGGCGAGTATGCTGATTCTGAGGCCATCAACTGCACCATCAATGGTGCGGACCTCGAGGCTGCCGCTGCTGGCGACGGCGAGAAGATCATCAAGGTCTTCGTCCGCAACGCGGCTGGTACCTGGAGCGTGGCGTAAGAGCCAGGAGGTAACACTCTATGGCAGTACCGACTTTAACGTTCAGTACGACGGGATCTAGAATCTCGTCCGTAGAAGGCTATGACCACGTTACTGTGACGTTCACGGCAGACGGGGCCTATAAGTCTTTTGAGTGTCGAGCAACGAAGAGCGGCAGTTCCTGGGGAGTTGGTATCGGGACGCTCATTGCCTCGTTTTCCCAGACGCCTGCGAACACATCGCGATCCTTTGACATCTATGATGATTATTTGGTGAACGGTGATGGAGAGTACCGCATTTCGTTGTTTGCACAGGGCATGGACGGAAGTTGGTACACACTGACTCCACTCTTTGAGTTTCAGTTTTCGAATGAAAGTTTGAATGAGAATCTCATTGAGTTTGGAGATCTCTCCTATTGATTTCGCACCGTCAATTGGGTACACGGGAGGGGTCCTATGAGTATAGCTACATATTTGT
>CAVIUM010000208.1:0-2197 GCA_963645865.1 Lachnospiraceae bacterium | reverse complement strand
CCCAGTGCTGCGACCTGTGGTCCAACGAGTCCGTCGAGTACCACCCCGAGTTCGGAGGATCCTCCGTCCAGTGCTGGCTCGGATCCCTCGGATACGAGGTCTCTCTGATGAACACGGCCATCCAGACCGGACAGGAGAAGACCCTCAGGGACCTGTACATGATCTCCGACAGGGCACGTGGACCCGAGGGATACATCCTCGCCTACGACAACGCCTACAAGATCGGAAAGGCCATCGCCGACAACGGAAACGACCTGTACCTCAGGTCCAAGGCCGCTGCTCTGACCGCCGCCAACATCATCAAGGACGGGTACAACGCGAAGGAGCTCCAGCTGACCAACAAGCAGTTCGAAGTCCTCGGTGGAATCATCAAGGACCTCGAGGCTCTGCCCGACAACGCGGACAAGTTCTACGAGTACTGCGACAAGAAGTACTCGGAGCTCGTGCCCCTCTACGACAAGAAGAACTACGGCCTCTGAGCCCGGTTCCGATTGAAAACCTTTCAAGGCAGGGGTTCTCCCCCTGCCCCATTTTTTTTTCAGATACCTTCTTTGTTCCCGAGGCCGCCGCTCATCGGCCTCGGATCCTGGCATCCTTCCTGTCTCTATCTCCGCAGGGAGGATGCCGCAGATCTTCCCATGCGGTCATTCCGATGACGTTTCGTTGGATGTTTCTGTTCATCTGCATCCTGGTTGCATAATCCATCGGAACCGGCGGGAAACCGCCGAAACGGGCAGGAATGTCCATGTGAAATTTTATATAAAAGAGGTTGAAACGGGTTCAGAATTGCCCAAATATGTGCATTATATCATCAATCCAGGTTGGATGAATGAATTTACGAAATTAGATATCTATATATAGAACTGGATAACAGACCTGAGTTGGATGGGTTGAAAAAATTTTATTTAAATACATTTTCGATGAAATGTATGGATATATCAAACATCCATCGAATCCGCTATATACCCCCTTGATTTTACGATGGATTGTAAGGGAGTAAGAGCCCTTGCAGAGGAGATAGAATGCTTAGTTGCGAAGGTGCAGACTTTTCAAAAGTACTGAAGCGCTACGACATCGACCTTCAGGTCGAGATGACCCCCCAGGAGATGGCTGAGAAGCTGCTCCCCACCGACCCTGTTTTCCACAAGGTCGCAGAGGAAGTCATGTACATGAGGTTCAAGACCGTTGGACCCGTCGTTGCACAGGCGATCAAAGAGAGGGCCCCCCTCGATGTCATCAACAACGGACTCGTTGCTGGAATGGAGATCGTCGCCAAACTGTACGCAGAGCACGTTTACTACCTGCCTGAGATTATGATGGCCGCCAAGACCATGGAGATCGGAATCGCTCTCGCTGAGAAGCAGGTCCCCGGAGGAAGAGAGTCCAAGGGAACCGTCGTCATGCACGCAGCCGAGGGAGACCCCCACGACATCGGAAAGAACATCGCCGCTGTCATGATGAGGTCCTCCGGATACGACGTCATCGACATGGGCCGTGATGTGCCTGTCGTCGACGCTGTCGCAAAGTGCGTCGAGGTCAAGCCCCTCTTCATTTCCGGTACCGCTCTGATGACCACCACCATGACCGCGTTCCCCGCAGTCGCCAAGGGCCTCCAGGAGGCCGGACTCAACATCCCCATGATGGGATGCGGTGGTGCAGTCAACAGGGAGTTCGCGAACTCCTACGACCTCGGAATCTACTCCGAGAAAGCGCCTCAGACCCCCGTCATCGCCCAGAAGATCCTCGAGGGATACGACTGGAAGAGAATAAGGGAAGAGTGGGACAGCATCGTTGGAGAGTGATTTGAATGGCAGTTACAAGATACACAAAGATGGCATACGGCTGCGCCGACGACATGGTCTTCGGAAAAGCCAAGGAGCCCGTTTCCTACGGATTCGGACTGAAGATCGGAGCTGGACAGGTTATCCCCGAGATCAACTACGCCCCCAGGCCCGGAACCGAGAAAGACGCCGAGAGGCTCAGAAAGGAGTACGTCGACTACATCTCCAAGGACATCCTGAACAGGGCCGTCACTGCTGGATTCCCCGCTGTGCAGCTCGAGACCGAGTGGGTCTCCCAGATGAACCAGGCCGCCCTCTCCGGACCCGTCGTTGCCGGACAGAAAGCCATCTGCGAGAAGTACCACGAGGAGTACGGAGTCAACTGCGCCGTCAGGCAGACCATCCCCGACCAGCGT
>CAVIUM010000207.1:0-2204 GCA_963645865.1 Lachnospiraceae bacterium | reverse complement strand
GTCCAACATCCTCACGTGGAACGACCTGACCATCAAGGGCGGGGACTTCCAGTCCGATGCGTATGCGGTTGTAGCGGCTGACGCTGTGGCGGATTACGAGAAGGGGAAGGTCACCATCAACGGAGGGACCTATGCGAACAGCGAGTCCATCATGCACATCTCCCAGTGGAAGCCCGCCTATGTCACGGACTATACCCTGGATGTCGCGCTGGATGGACTGAAGGTCGGAACCAAGGTCATGGAGGCCGATTCCGGCGTCAATCTCGGCGGCAAGGTCAGCATCAACGGAAACGCCGTTGAGCTCAAGTCCATCACCGCCGGCGAGGGATTCGCGCTGGCCGTCGGTTCCATCGACATTTCGGGAGCCTACACCTCCGACGCCGACGGTTCCATCGTCGTCAAGGGGGACGCCAAGCTGTCCGGAACGATCGATTCCACCGTCACGGTCAAGGTCGAGTCCGGCTCCATCACCGTCCCCGCAGGGAAGACCCTCACGGGGACTATCCAGATGGGCGAGAAGAACTCCGTCGCCGTGTCCGGGATAACCGCCGGCGCGGACGGATTCACCGTCACCCCCACCACCATCGGGGGAAGCGTGTCGGCGACCGAATCCGGTTCCATCGGAATCGAGGGAACCGTGTCCGTCGCATCCGCCCTGAAGCTGGATAAGGTCACGCTCACCGTCCCCGTGGACTCCGAGCTGTCCGTCCCCAAGGGCGCCAGCGTCAGCGGGGGAGAGGTTTCCAACGCGGGAACCCTGAAGGTCGATGGAGCGGTCACGTCCGATGTGGACAACACCGGAACCGTGTCCGCCGCCGTTGACGCCACCATCCCCAACGTGGATGGCACCGGAACGGTCAGCCAGCCCAAGCCCGTCATCGCCAAGAAGACTTTCGATAAGGAGGTCACCCTGGGCGAGACCGTCATCATCAAACTCGATGTGACCGAGGGGGCCGGCGTGAAGCTCACCGGAGCAGCCTGGGCCGCCTACAAGGACGGGACCATCATCGGAACCCCCGATGCCGTCGCGGAGTACAAGATCATCGCCACGCCGTACATCGGGGATAACGTCGGGGAATCCGTCGTCTTCACTGTCAACGTCGTCGCCGCGCCCGAACCCGTGACCCCCTCCGAGCCTGAGAAGGAGAAGGAGGAGCACGGATTCAGCGCCGCCGCCATCCTGATCATCGTCATCCTCATCGCACTGGCGGTCTTCGCCGTCACGAGGTTTATCTGACGATCTAAACCAAGGGACTCCGGCCCGCCGTCGGCGGGCCTGAATCCCGAAAAGGAGGGAATACATGGAGATGAACACCGTCGCCGAGGTCGCGGAGAAGGCCGGACCCCTAGTGGACTGGCTGTCCCAGAACTGGATTGCATTGGTCCTGACCGGGGAGATAATCGGCGCTGTGCTGGCCATCAAGGTCGGCGCATGGAGGCGCGGGCTGTGCTGGCTCGTTGCCGCGCTGGCGACGATATGGATAGGGGGCGCCGCATCATGATAACCGAGTACCGCAAAGGCACCGCCCCCAAAGGCTACTGGTACACCTACACCTACGACAACGGCATCCGCGCGACGCTTTCCGAGTATCAGGGGGACCTCGATGAATTGGAGGCGTTGGGAAGGAAGCTGTCCAAGGAGAAGCGCAGGGAGATAAGGATGCGCGTGCACTCCGGGGGCAGGGACAGGATCCATGCGATCTTCAAGTACCGAGGATTGAACTTCGAACACGTTTTGGAAGTAATCGGAAGGAAACGCACGGAAACGCCCCTAGGAGCGAATGAAGGCCCGAACGAGTCCCCGTGGACGGATGGAGGGATTGGATGCCCTTCACGGGCCGCCTAGACACGAACAACGGACTATCGCGTTAGGATTGTCTGTCAAAATCATTTAGGAATTAGATAAGAAGGAGATAAAATGGCGAAAAATCGCATGAATCCGACCCTTGGGAGGCTTTGAGATGTCTGGAAACGATGGATACAACGGATGGCGCAATAGGGCTACCTGGGCAGTGAACCTGTGGCTCAACAATGACAGAGGGTACTACGATCTGGTCATGGAGTGGGTTGACGAATATGCCGAATCCGGCATGACCCGTGAGGAGGCAACGGATGCCTTGGCCGAAGCGATCGAGAATCTGGTCGATGAAGAGTTCGATGAAGCCTACGACTCCATCCAGTCGCCGCTGATCAGAGATCTGATT
>CAVIUM010000206.1:0-2204 GCA_963645865.1 Lachnospiraceae bacterium | reverse complement strand
CGTAAGCGTAAAAGATTTCCACAATCGACTTTCTGGATGGATTTTCGAACAATCTAGCCAGGAGGTTCGAACATGTTCTGCAACAAGTATTTAGAAGAATTCAAGATAGACCTGGTGAAGCAGTATCTCAACGGTCGTCAGCAGAAGGACATCTGCAACGAGTATAAGGTTGCGAAGTCCACCTTTTGGGGGTGGGTGTGCAAGTACGGCCACATCGTCATGAAGGACTGGGACGTCAAAGGCGTGGAGAGCGTCGACGGGGAATACGTCGACATAACCGCCCCGATGAAGAAAGAGGCGACCGAGATGTCCATGATCCAGACGAGCAACGAGACGGTCAGGGTCTTCAAGAACGGCTACTCGATCATCTGCCACATATCGAAGCTGGACGCCGTCATGAGGATCATCAGCAATGATTGACCTGGAATCCATAGACCACATCTACCTTTTCCCGGGCAGCACCGATCTGAGGAAGGGAAGGCATTCGCTGGCGCTGCTCGCGAGGAGGATCAATGAGGGCGAGGGCTTGCATGAGCTCTTCCTCTTCTGCAACAGGAAGAACGAGCTGATCAAAATCTACGAGAAGGATTCCACGGGGGTATGGGTGTACATCCGCTCGTTGGACGAGACCAGGTTCCCCTGGCCGAACAGCGTCGCGGAGGCCTGCGAGATCAACAAAGCGCAGATAAACTGGCTGCTGAAAGGGATTGAGTTCAAGAGGCTGGAACGCGTCGGGAAACCCTTTGGAAAAGAGGCGAAAAACTTGTATTAAATATGAGAAAAAGCTCGATGATATCGGGCTTTTTTGCTATAATATCCATATGAAAAAGGCAGTTGGGATCAACGAGGTAACGAAGGAAGAGCTGTACGATCTCTACCTCAAGCTGCTGAGGAAGAACGAGAAGCTCGAGGCGAAGTTCCTGGCGATGCAGATGGAGCTCGGCGAGAAGAACAAGAGGCTGGAGGAATGCAACTTCCAGCTCGCGAAGAGGAACAGGATCATATTCGGCAAGAGAAGGGAGGCGAACAAGCCGCCCCGGAACAAATTCAACGAAGCCGAGTGCGGCCGATCCAAGAAACCATACAAAAAACGCGACGCGGAGAACGTCATGGCCAGGGATTTCCTCGAGAGGAACTTCACCGAGGTGATCGCCCTGGACCCCGATGAGATCGAGGGCAACCCATCGCTCGTCAGGATCGGCGAGGACGTCACCTTCAAGATCGAGTCGACGCCGGCGAGGCTGAGGATCATCAAGGTGATCTCCGGCAAGTACAAAGACAAGGAGACGGGCAGGATCTACCAAAAGCTCAAGGACGACAAATACCCCCACTCGTTCTGCACCCCCTCATTCGCCTCGGAGGTGATCGCGAACAAATTCGTCCTCGGCACCCCGTTCTACAGGCAGTCCAAGTACCTCTTCGACGACGGGCTGAGCATATCGAGGCAGACGCTGTGCAACTACCAGATGAGGACGGCGGAGATAATCAGGCCGATGTACGATTTCCTGGCGAGGAAGCTGCTGTCCACAAGCGTCAGGGTCCTCCACGCCGACGAGACGACGCTGAGGGTGCTCAGCAAGGACAAGTCTAAATGCTACGTGTGGCTTTTCAACACGTCCCTCTACGACAACCCCATCTTCATCTACCGATACTCCGATTCCCGCTCCTCCGAGGTCCCCCGGGAATTCCTCAAGGGCTACTCGGGCTACCTGATAAGCGATTGCTACGCCGGGTACAACAACCTCCCGAACATCGAGAACTCATACTGCTGGGCGCACGCGAGGAGGAACTTCATCGACATCCTCGACGCGCTGTCCGATGAGCAGAGGGCCGGCTCGGTATCGCAGAAGATAGTCGACGGGATCGACGAGCTGTTCAGGATCGAGCGCGGATACCGCAAGGGGATGTACACCGCCACGAGGATAAGGGAGCTCCGAAACCAAGGGCCGTTCAAGGAATGCCTGGACAGGATATTCGGGCTTCTGGAAGGCGCGAACCCAAGCCCGAAGTCGAGGCTCGAGACCGCCGTCAGATACATATTGGACAGAAAGCAGTCGTTCTTGAACATATTGAAGGACGGGCATCTCGAATTGAGCAACAACTCCGCGGAAAGGGGGATCAAGCCTTTCGTGATCGCGAGGAAGAACTTCCTTTTCTCGAACACCGAGAACGGCGCCGAGTCCTCGGCGATGATCTTCTCGATC
>CAVIUM010000205.1:0-2212 GCA_963645865.1 Lachnospiraceae bacterium | reverse complement strand
CGAGCATGTTATTTCGCCACTGCCTCCGCAGGTCGAACAGGTCTTCCCGTCGACATCCTCGGAATCGACCATGGCGAATCCGATCACCACGGCCAGCAGCAGCACGGGCACGATCGCCCAGACGGGGTTGATTTTCGAATGACGCATCGCCCCCTCCCTCCCGGAAGGGGTTTGGAAGAGGTTTCGGGGGACATCAGAAGCCTCCGTATAGGACGAACGTGACGATCGCCAGTATCGCGAACAGGACCGCGGGGAATCCGAGGAACACTATGCCGGTGAATACCAGCGCAATGACCGAGACGACCGTCAGGAACGCGAAGACGATCCAGATCCAGGACAGGACGCCCTTGGAACCGTCCTTGCCGTCGTCGGAGCCCGAGACGGCCTTCCAGTGGGCCGTGAGCGTGATATCCTGCTTGACGGGCGTGGAGAAATCGTACTCCGCATCGCCCAGGTACCATCCGACGAACTCGAATCCGTCCTTGGTGGGGTCGGCCGGCTTCGTAGCGGTCTTCCCGTCCGCGATGGTCTGCTTGGACGCGGTCCCGTATCCCCCGTCGTATCCGAAGGACACGGTGTGCGAGATTCCGTCCCATCCTGCGTAGAGGGTGACGTGCTCGGTGACCTCGGAGCCCCAGCTGAACGCCTTGGTGCAGTCCGCGTCGGTGTACCATCCGGTGAACTCCAGGCCGTCGTTGGTCGGATCCGCGGGCTTCGCGGGGACGTAGTGGGACGAGGTCCCCGTGATGGACTGGACGGACGATCCGCCCCTGGAATCGAAGGTGACCACGGGGTAGCCGTGGATGCGGTAGAGGTAGACCAGCGACTTCGAACCCTCGTGGGTGCCGCTGGAATCGGTGTAGGTGTTGCGCAGGGTGGCCGTGACGGTGTAATCGCCCTTGGCGGCGTACCTGTGCTCGACGGACCCCAGGGGGTTGTCCGTGGTGATCTCGACGGTCTCGTGCTCCGAGCCGTCGCCGAAATCCCACTCGACCGTCCCGACCTGGTTGGGCTCGATCAGTCCCATGACGATGTCGTACCCGTACAGGTCGAACTCGCCGTCGTAGTGAGTATCCGCGCTGACCGAGGGCACCGCGAGGAGCGCTGTCAGGGCGGCGATGAACGCCGCCCCCAGCGCCAGCGCGATGCGCCTGTCCCTCTTGGATAGGAAGCATCCGGACGCTGTCATGCCATCACTTCGCGTACGCGAACACTCCCGCGGAGGAGGGCTCCTTGTCGAATGCGAGGATCGAGTAGACGGTGACGTCCACGTCCATGGTGGCCGTCTGTCCGGCAGCGGATTCGACGGTCAGCGTGACGGGGACCTTGTCGTGGATCCCGGCGTAGTTGATGAACAGCTTGCCGTCGTCGGTGACGGAGATCGAATCGCCGAACTCCGTCTTGTCCACGGTCAGGGTGTTGACCGACCCTCCGCCGATGACGTAGGCACCGGTGTAGGCGGCGCATCCCTTCAGTCCGACCAGCGCGGTGTCCCCGGAGATGGTCAGGACGTCCTCGACGACGTAGTCGACCCAGGTTGTCTGAGTCTGTCCGTACGCGGACGTCGCGGCTATGATGGTGGAGCCGTAGAGGTTGACCTCCGCATCCGTACCCGTGACCCTCAGCACCCCGACGCCGTTCTCCAGTGCGACGGAGAATCCGGCGGGGCCGTCCACAGTGGAACCCGCGCTGTCGACGAAGGACCAGGAGACGATATCGGAATGCTCCCCGGAGATGAGGATCTGGCGCTCCACGGCGGTGGAGTTGTTCCTGTGGGTGAGGATCTTCTCGACGGAGTCGATGGTGAACGCGGGCTCGTAGCTGATATTGACCTTCTTGGTCCCGGACTGGGCGGGCCCGGCGGTTGAGGAGACCTTCAGGGTGATGAGCTCCTGACCGGCGGTGGTCCCGGTGTAGGTTCCGGAGATGACCCCGGTGGTTTCGTTCAGGGTGAGTCCCTCGGGCAGCGCCTTGTCGGCGGACCAGGTCGCTCCGATGTCGGTGCCGTCCTGATCGACGGCGGTGGACGAAACGTATGTTCCGCCGATGGCCACCATATCCTCGTCGTTCCCTGCGGTGATGACGTTGAAGACGGTGAAGGTGATGGAGAGGTCCTTGGACTCGCCGTACTGCGTCTTCGCGGTCAGCTTGATGGTGTTGGCGCCCACCTGGGTGGGTGTCCCGGATACCTTGTTCCCCTCAAGGGTCAAGC
>CAVIUM010000204.1:0-2222 GCA_963645865.1 Lachnospiraceae bacterium | reverse complement strand
GCGCAAGGGTGCGGGAAGTGCGCAGTCGCTGGTCATGTGGCTCTTTTTCAGGAAGAAGAACGACAGATACGTCCGACGTCCCTCAAGCCCAGGCACTCTTCCTCTGCTTTATGAGGATCCAGATGAAGAGTGGCCCTCCAATCATCGAACAGATGACACCCACGGGCAATCCGTTCGGTCCACTGATCTTCGCGATGGTATCGGCGCAAAGAACGAACGCTGCTCCGAAGGCGGCGGATGCGGGGATAAGGTAGCGGTTGTTCGATCCCACGAAGATCCTCGCCACATGGGGTCCGACCAATCCGATGAAACCGATGGTCCCCGTGAAACAGACCATGCACGCAGTGAGCAGGGATGCGAGGATCAACGTTCCGATCCTGATCCTCCCTGCGACCTCCCCGAAGGTCTGAACGGCCCTATCGCCGGCATACATGATGTTCAGCTTGCTCGACAGCAGCCATAGTATAATGATTATCGAAACGGCGGCACCGGCCATGATGGGGAGATACTCGAACTTCACGCTCCCCAGAGTTCCGACCCTCCACTGGTACGCTGTCGCCAGGGATTCCGACGGTGCGGTCACCATCAGGATCTGCGTTATGGAGCTGAACAGGAACATCACGGCGATTCCCGTGAGTATCATCGCGGTCGGAGTCAGTCTGCGATACGTCGACACCAGGACGATGATCCCCACCGGGATGAGCGAGAACAGCAACGCGTTCACGACGGTGACGCTGATCCCCGTGAGACCCGGGATGATCGATATCCCGAGCGTGATGTTCAGAGTCGCGCCCAGGAACGCTCCGGACGACAGCCCCATGGTATACGGGTCGGCCAGCGGATTCTTGAAATCGTTCTGCATGATGGCGCCGGCCACAGCCAACCCGGCTCCGACGATCAGAGCGCCGAGGGCGCGCGGGGTGCGGACGGTCCAGATGTAGTAATCCACGGACGGGTCGACCTCCCTCCCCATGATGTGGTCGAAGAACGCAGCGATGGCATCGGCCACCGTTATCTTGTAGACGCCGAATCCCAGCGTCACGAAGAACATGACGATCGCCAGGACCGTCAATGCGATGATGAATACGATCTTCCGCCTCTTGGCATCCCTGTATTCCTGCTTGAACGCATGGTTGTCGGAGGTCAGTATATCGCCCCCGGCTTACGTGTCTGATAGAGGATCAATATGAAGAACACCGGGCTTCCGATGATGCTCATCACCACCCCCACAGGGATGGCGGAGAGCTGGAATGCTATATAATCGGCCACCAGGAGCAACAGGGCCCCCACGGCCATGGATATCGGGGCCACGAACCTGTTGTCCGAACCCGCGATGAGTCTGACGATATGGGGCGCCACCAGCCCTACGAAACCGATTATCCCGGTGAACGAGACTATGGCGGCGGTCATGATGGCCATGATGATCAGACAGACGGTCCTGAACCTCTGTATATCCACCCCGAGGCTGATCGCGCTGTTCTCCCCCAGGGAGATCACGTTCAGCTTGTTCGAGAAGGCCATGACGATGATGGCCCCGACCACGGTCACGCCGATCATGATCGGAAGGGAATCCCATGATATCCCGTCCAGATTGCCGATCTGCCACATGTAGGCCCCCTTCAGCGTCTCCGCGTCGGTGGTGACCATGATGTAAGTTATCATCGAGTTGAAGAAGTACGACACCGCGGTACCCAGGAGGATCAGGGTCGCCGGGGTCATGTGGATCCTCTGTGAGAGGAACACGATGAGGAGCGCAGGGATCATCGCGCCGAAGAACGCGTTGGTGACGATCCCCATCTCTCCCGTGACGGTGGTGAAAGATATCCCGACGACGATGGCGGCGACGGCTCCGAAGCATGCTCCGGAGGATATCCCCGTGCTGTACGGATCTGCCAGGGGATTGATCATCATCGCCTGCATCATGGTCCCGCACACCGCCAGTCCGGCCCCTGCGGTGATGGCCGCGAGCGCGTGGGGCAGTGCCGTGTTCCATACGTAACGGTCGGCCCACCATTGGAGGCTGCGGGGTTCGTAGGTGATTCCGCAGATGTGGTTCCAGATCAATTCGTACGTCTCGCGGAGCGATATCCCTTCATAATTGGAGATGGAGAACAATCCGACGAAGAGCACTATGCCGATGATGCTCAGCACGAGGAGGGTGATCCTTCTGGCGATCAACCTGTGGTACTCGCCTTTCATCTCCTCCTTCGTCAGGCCCTCTC
>CAVIUM010000203.1:0-2234 GCA_963645865.1 Lachnospiraceae bacterium | reverse complement strand
AAGATCCTTGATCAAGAGGGTTTTATCAACGTAATATGCACCCTCCTCCCTGAAGGATCTGAACTCGCTAAAACCGGTGCGAAAAGACTCCATGATTGCATAATATCATGAATGGTCGTGACTTCCGCACGTCGCCGACTTGTTTATAGCTCCCGCTGGGGTGCGCGGATACCCGATCCGGGTCGGAAATTCAATCGGAGCGGCATCCGAGCAGGTATTGCGGGTTGATTCCCAACAGGTCAGTATATTCGAAGACGTCCAGGTCGCAGTCGACCGGATACAGAACGCCGAGGCGGTTGGAGTCACGGGAATAGGTGATCATCGTCCCCTGCAGTTCGCGGGATAGCCTGTACATCGTCGGATCCTTGCCATGAAGAGAGGCCTCCGACCTCTTGAGCACCGCATCCGCGGTGCTCATCATCAGATCCGCGATGTTCAGTACGAACATCATGGCGTTCTCTCTGGCGGGATTCTGCAGGAAGACCGCGTCCAGGCCCATTCCGGACTTGAGCTGGCGGAAGGTGTGTTCGACCTTGTACTCGTCGGCGTAGAGGCGCTTGACGCCCATCGCCGTCATGCCTCTGCGCGGATTCGCTTGATTCGCTTTGGAACGGGGCAGATTGGTGACGATCACATTCGTCGCCTCCCTGATGGCGATATCCATCGCCTCGTCCTCGTCCAGCTCCACGATCGCCTCGACCTTCCAGACGGTCCTCCTGACGTTCCCTTCTGCGTCCGTCTCGTCCGTCCGCCGGATCTTCGGCGTCATCTTCGCGAACCCGTACTTCTGTCCTACCTTCGCCTTGACCGAGTCGAAGTACTTCAGAGCCGCCTCGCGACTCCTCGCCTCGCTCTTCTCCACCCTGGAGAAGCACTCCTCCACCTCGGTCAGCTTGTCCCTCATGCCGTGGATCTTGGCCCTGACGGCGGTCATGTCCCGGTAGATGATGCACCGGAGCTTCTGCCTGCGCTCCCCTTTCCTCCCCTTCTCGTAGATCGCATCCAAGCGCGTGTCGAAGTACCGGATCTCCCCGTCCTCCGCCATGCCTGCGGATTCCGCCGCCCTGATGGCGCGGTCCTGCAGGTTGTACCCGAAATCCTCGGGACAGCGGGAGACGAAGCCCACCCCCATCCTCTCTATGAGGTCCATGGTGTCTTCGCACATCATCTTGGAATCCCCGATGTAGACGATCTTGTCCAGATCGTCGGAGTATCCGGCTTCGATGAACTCGAGGGCATCCCTGGTCATGACGACGTCCGACACGTTGCCGCTGTACGGCCTCATGTAGCGCGGTATCCCGTCGGAGTCGGTCACCACGTACAGGCTGTACTGCATCAGCTCGTCGTGAAGGTCCTTCGCATGGCCCGAATGCCTGGGAACGGCCGTCCCGTCCCCGGGGTCTTCTTTGAAGACGCACCTGACGGAGAAGTTCGTGGCGTCGCCGTGGAGCACGTACGAGACGAATCCGTAGTGCCGCATGCAGAGGTCGCAGCACTCGTGATACAGTCCGGTCAGCTCCATCGAGGACAGCGTATCCAGCGCCCGTCCGAGCGCATCGTCGTTGAGATCCCCCGGACCGCCGATGCGGAACACGCGGTCGGTCGGGCACGAAGCGAATGTCTTCTCGACGAGATACAGAGGGTCCTTCTCCCGCAGGATGAAAGTCGGAGCGATCAGGGCCTTGACGGCCATGCCCGGCGTCAGAGTCCTCCGGCACCGGTCGAAGTCGCATCTCGCGTCGATAAGCGAACGCACGCCTGTGACCTCCATCATCGCCATGGCCATGGCCATCGGTGCGGGGAGTCCTTCGTATGTGCTCCGGGCGTGATCCACGAACATCTTGGGTTGCGCTTCTTGCATGGTCCTACCAGCCTGATCTCAAAGCGTTTCATCGCAGCGGGCCTTTCCTTTAGCATTATAATCGGCCCTTTAGGGCCGATATATATGCTAAGGGCGAGATTATTTATAAGGTCGGGATATATCAAACCTTGCACGCGGACCGATAGCGGGAGCTCTAGACGGATCGCCCGGAGCGTGAATGTAAAAGAGCATCGATGTACACGGATGTACACCACTAGAAGTCAAAGAGGAATTGATCGTCCGAAAGTGTTTGCTGGCGTTACCTCACAGTCGGAAGTCACGATGGTTGAAATAGGTTTGTTAAAACGATATGGATGCCCTCAACCCATGCGTTGAGTACAAAGCATCCAATATCTATGACGGATGGGGGTCC
>CAVIUM010000202.1:0-2262 GCA_963645865.1 Lachnospiraceae bacterium | reverse complement strand
GCCAAAGCCGATCTGTCAAAGATGTTCAAGGTGGGGTTCGAACGCGACGGACGTATCATGAGATACAATTCGAACACCAATCTCACCGAATCTTTCCATGTATTCTCCCCCATGGTCATCAGCACCCAGGAGTGCAGCAACCTCAAAGAAGACATGGTCAACAGATCGTTCATCATCAAGATGGTGGAGGCTCCGCGTACAGTCAAGCTGGATAAGATCCTGGATAAGGATCTGATGACTGAAATTCGCCACAGGTTACATCACCTGGCCCTCCTGTGCAAGGTGCAGACCAGATATCTGGATGATAGAAAGGAAAATGGATTCAAACTCCGTGATTTCATCGAAGAATCCGACCATTTTCTCGAAGGGACTGAAGGCGAAGATGGAACGTTCCACTATCTTCCGGAGTCGGGTATCGACAATTCGCATCATCGTGAACTCAGAGGTCGCCAATTCGACATCGCCAGAAGCATGTACCCTATGGCCAGACTGATCGATGAAATCGATCCTCTTTTCAAGAAACTGAATTTCATGGCCGTTTCGAATAAGAACAAGCTCAGACTGACTGATTTCAGTATGGTGATCGACGCCTGGATTGATTGCATCCGCGAAGAAGATCCTTTGAATCTATCTGACTTCATACTTATAAGTCAAAAGATACCGACAAAAGAGATTGCCCAGGTATGCTTCCAGAACGGGATAGAATCCGGCGATTTTCTGCCCACTGACGTGATTAAAACACAGGCTGTAAGAGAACCGCTTGCGACTATGGGATTCTCCCTAAGATTTGGCAACAGGAATCAGACATTCGTCCAAGACACACCGGGATTCAACGATCTGCTCATCACGAACATCAAAAAGTTCGCATCTCCCGATAATCTGTGCTATTTCGATAAGCTACTCGATTCTAACCCGGATGCTAATAACTCGTCAAAAACATACATGCCAGGAATAGCAGCTACGCAGTCCGGTGTTAGCAACGATGCAGGAGACGCCCGCACCCCCGAAGACGGGAAAGGACCTTCGGAGGCGTCGGAATGAGCAAGAATCCGTTCCGCGAGTGCGTGAACATCTACATGAGGGACGGTACCTATCGCCTTGCGGATATCACCAAGAAGCTCACCCTGAGACGTCTCCTCCACTCCGAAGAGATATTCAAGGAGCTGTTCGAGGAGGGGGCGATTTCCACGCTATCCCCCAGGAAGCTCACCGAACGCGACATCGAGGAGTACTACAGGGTGCGTGTGAACTCAGAGGGACGCAACGGGAACAAGATATCTCCCAAAGCGCTCAAGAGGGACCTCTCGGACCTGGACAGCATGTGCACGTTCTTCGACAACGACTGCGTCACGGAATTCCTCAAGAGGAACAAGCGCCTGATGCAGAAGGAGTACAGGAAGCGCCAGCCCAGCCTGAACATGGACGAGCTCGGGATCATCCTGGACTACGCCGACACCGTCCCCGACGAGGATTTCACGGAGCTCAGGGGGATCGCGATGATCTGCCTGAACATCGGGGCCGGACTCCGTACCATCGAACTCCAGAACGCCACCGTGCCCAACATCATGAAGGACGAGGATGGGTACTTCATCCACCTGGACATCGTCAAAGGCCAGGAGTCCTATGGGGAGGCGAGAACGGTGTTCATCATACCGGATTTCATCGATGTCTTGGAAAGGTACCTGGCCGCGAGGAATAGATTCCTGAACGAGCGCGGCATGAGCACCGATCTCATATTCTTCAACAGCTACAAGCCGGAGCCGCTCTCGGACAACGCGATCCGCGTCATTAGGAGGAAGATCTCGGAACACTGCGGGGTCAAGTTCGACGGGAGGAAATGCCGCAGGACCTATGGTCAGACGCTGAAGAACAGTGGCACGGATATCGAGACCATCTCGAAGAACATGGGCCATGCCACCACGTCCACGACGGAGAAGTACTACGCCCGCATCACCGATGAGGATGCCAACCGCATCGCGTCGGAATCGTACACGAGCAAGATCAACAGGAAGAAGGATCACAAGAACACGGGCCATCGACCGGATCTGCAATACCCTCAGCCTCCCCGTGAGGGGAGGCAAACTGTTTCCCACCTTCTCAGAACATCCGTTTCCTACTCCGACGATGGTCTGGATCCGAAGATCCCGATCCAGACGGAATCTCCCTCGATCATGTCCTGAACCTCCTGAACGGCCAATCGTGTTACAACCCGACCTCAGCGGGATTGACGGACACCGTCGTTCGAGCCAGCATCATTTATAT
>CAVIUM010000201.1:0-2309 GCA_963645865.1 Lachnospiraceae bacterium | reverse complement strand
ACCTCTCCAGGACCGAGGGGATCATCCCGGCCATCGAGAGCTCCCACGCCGTCGCCCATGCGATGGAGATCGCCCCGACCCTCTCCAAGGACGACCTGATGGTGATCAACCTCTCCGGTCGCGGGGACAAGGACGTGGCGGCCATCGCCAGGTACAGGGGGAGGGACATCCATGATTGACGCAGATGCGCAGATCGCGAGGGCGTTCTCCAGGAAGGCGTTCATCCCGTTCGTCACCTGCGGGGACCCGGACATCGAGACGACCGAGGCGATGATCAGGGAGATGGCATCCGCCGGAGCGGACCTCATCGAACTGGGGATACCGTTCTCCGATCCGATAGCCGAGGGCCCGGTCATCCAGGGCGCCGATGTCAGGGCTCTGGCATCGGGCACCACCACCGACATGATATTCGACATGGCCGAGAGGGTCAGGAAGGATACGGACGTCCCGATGCTCGTGATGACCTACTTCAATCCCGTGTTCGTCTACGGATGCGACAGGTTCCTGCAGAGGTGCGAGGATGCGGACATATGCGCGATAATCGTCCCCGACCTCCCGTACGAGCAGAAGGGGGACATCCAGGATTGCTGCAGGGCCCACGGGGTCAGGCTGATCTCCATGGTGGCGCCCACATCGGAGGGTCGCATCCAGGAGATCGCGTCCCATGCGGAGGGCTTCCTGTACATCGTATCCTCCCTCGGGGTCACCGGCACGAGGACCAGCTTCGTCTCCGACATCGACGGGATGGTGGCATCCGTGAGGAAGGCCACGGACATACCGTGCGCCATCGGGTTCGGGATATCGGATCCGGAGCAGGCCAGGAGGATGGCCGACATCGCCGACGGGGCGATCGTCGGATCCGCGATAGTCAGGATCATCGCCGAGCACGGCAGGGATTCCGTCCCCTACGTGGGCGAGTTCGTCAGGGCCATGAGGGCCGGATTGGACGCGTGATCGGCTCTTCGGGGGTGACCGGTTCAGATCGATGTCACGGGGAGCGCGTAGACGCTCTCTTTCAGCGGATACGCCTTTTCCGTCAGGCATATGATGCACGAGGGGCCGATCTCGTAGTTCGAGTGCTCCAGTCTTCCGAACGCCTTGACATCCGATGCGGTGTACGTCATCCCCGCCTTGCATTCGATCAGCGTCAGCTTCCCGTCCCTCACCATCACCAGGTCCACCTCGTTCCCGTTCTTGTCCCTGAAGTAGTAGAATCCTGCGTGTTCCGTGTTGTTGGAGTAGGTCTTCAGGATCTCGTTGACGATGTATGTCTCCACCATCGGGCCTCCGAGATATCCCGCCCTTAGGGTCTCCGGATCGTAGATCTTCGAGAGGAAGCATGCCAGCCCGGTATCGCAGAAATATAGCTTCGGACGCTTCACCGCGCTCTTCACCATGGAGCGGTCGCTGTACGACGGCAGCAGGTGCACTATGCCGCCCAGCCTGAGGACGCCCAACCAGGACTCGGCGGTGGGTTTGGAGATGTCGGCGGCGTTGCAGATGGTCTCGTAGACCAATTCCTGTCCCGTCAGTGATGCCACGATTCCCATGAACTTCAGGAATCTGTCCTTGTCTTTCAGGTTGATGACCTCGCTCACATCCCTCGTGATGTACGTGTCCAGGTAGTCGGAATAGAATTTGGACGTCTTGAGCTCCGGTTTCTGGTACAGTTCGGGGTATGAACCGCGCAGGATCGCTTTGTAGATGCCATCGACATCCGTCCTCGGCTCCGCGGACCTCATGATGTTCTTCTCGAAGTCCACGGTGAACGGCACCTCCTCCCTGCCGGCTATCTCGCTCATGCTCAGGGGGGACATGTCGAATATGGACACCCTTCCGGCCATGGATTGGGTGACCCCTTCCATGAGCTTGTACATCTGGCTTCCCGTGAGGATGTACATCCCTTCGTTATGGCCTGTCTCGAACTTCGCCCTGTCCACCGCCGCCTCTATGGAATCGAACAGGCCTTTGGCGTATTGGGCCTCATCTATGATCAGCGGTGTCGGATGGACCCTTAGGAACATGTCCGGGTCCTCGCGTGCCAGCGTCCTCTCGCTGCGGTCCGCCAACGTCACGTAGTTGAATCCGTGTTCTTTCGAGATCAGCTCGCACAGGGTGGTCTTCCCGCACTGGCGTGCCCCCGTTATCAGGATGACGGGCCTGAGGGCTATCTCGCTGACTATGTACGGCAGGATCGTGCGCGGGATCATACTCGGTGAACTGATTGCAAGTATAAGAAAAATCCGAAGTTCAACTTCATTTTTTTCTAAAAGGTGAGCTGCGTGCAGTCCCGCAATCCGATGACGGAT
>CAVIUM010000200.1:0-2351 GCA_963645865.1 Lachnospiraceae bacterium | reverse complement strand
CGATTATGACGATGACGACGACGGCCGTCATCGCCTTGTTCTTCCGCTTCATGGAAGACGCATCCATGTATGGGCTTTAAACGGCGGTGTCCTGAGGATGGGCTCCGACATCCGCGGTTACTGCGAAGGGAACCTGTGCGACCTGTACGGGAGGAACCGGACATGTCCGCCCAACGCTCCGAGCCTCGACATCTGCAGGATCATCGTCTCCAAGTACAGCCGGTTCATCCTCGTCAGGACCACCTTCCCGCGCGACGGCCCGTTCGATCTGGACGGGATGCGTTCGGCCGGGAGGGAGCACGCCTCGATAACGATGAGGATACGCGGGGAGTTCCGTCAATTCACCGACGGGAGATGCCTGGTGCTGTCGGCCGGCGGATGCAAGGTCTGCCCGACCTGCACCTGCCCGGAGGAGAAGTGCCGCTCCCCCAACGACAAGATGCACTCCATCGGGTCCTACTGCATCGATCTGGACTCGTTCCTGCTGGAGAAGGGCATCGAGAGGCGCGGCGGCAACACCGAGCAGTCGTACTTCTCGATGGTGTTCTTCCGATCAGCTGCTGGCGTAGTAGTACTCGCCCTTGGACTTCTGCTCGCGGTCCAGCCTGGACTCGGGCTTGTTGATCCTCGGACGGTGGGTGTCGGCATCCCTGCGGAAGGTGATGTCCACCGCGGCGAGGAATTTGTTCATCCCTTCGCGCATGTCGAACGGACCGTCGCCTATGCCGTGGTGCCCCGGCTCCCCTCCGAAGACCATCATCGAATCCGAGACCATGTCCAGGAAGTAGATGTCGTGGTCGACCACCATGGCGCTGCGTCCGGATTTCTCCATCATGCGCCTGATCGTCTTGGCGGCGTTCATCCTCTGGTTGGAATCCAGGTAGGCGGAAGGCTCGTCGAACAGGTAGATGTCGGCCTCGGTGGCGAGGCACAGGGTGATCGCGACCCTCTGCAGCTCTCCTCCGGAGAGCTTGGAGACGCTCTTGTCCATCAGATACTTGATGCCGAGGGGCTCGATGACCTCGCCGGCGAAGAAGCTCGAGTTGACGGTCTCGTACGCCTTGGCGAACAGCAGGTCCTGGACGGTGCCGTCGAAGTCCGCGGATATGTACTGCGGTTTGTACGCCACCTTGACCTTGTTGTCCATCTCGCCAGCATCCACTTCCACGATCCCGGCGAGCATCTTCACGAAGGTGGTCTTACCGGTGGCGTTGGGTCCGACGATACCGACGGACTCCCCGATCTTCACGGAACCGCCAGTGATGTCGAGCTCGAACTCCCCGAAGTCCTTCTTCAGCCCGTTGAAGGAGATCAGGTCGGCGGTCTGCCAATCTCCGCGGGGAGGCGAGGCCTCGAACTCGATGGGCCTCTCCCTGAACCTGATGTTCTCCTCCGGGAGGTATCCGTCGAGGTAGACGTTGATGGCGGTCCTCACCTGTCTGGCGAGGGTGAACACTCCGTAGGCCCCCTCGGAACCGTAGACGACGTTCACGTTGTCGGCCAGGAAATCCAGGATGGCCAGGTCGTGCTCGATGACCATGACCTGCTTCTCGACGCTGAGCTCCTTGATCAGACGGGCCATCTTGACCCTCTGATAGATGTCCAGGTAGGACGTGGGCTCGTCGAAGAAGTAGACGTCGGCGTCCTTCATCATGGTCGCGGCCATGGCGACCCTCTGCAGCTCTCCTCCGGACAGCTTGGACAGCTCCCTGTCGAGCACCTCGGTGAGATCGAAGGCTTCGGCGGCCTCGTCGAGGGTCATCCTCTCCTGCACCTTGGACAGCAGGTCCCTGACGACACCCTTGGTCGCCTGCGGGAGCTTGTCGACGTACTGCGGCTTCATGGCCGTCTTGATCTTCCCGGCGTAGAGGCTCTCCAGGTAATCGTGGAGCTCGGTGCCGGCGAAGCTCGCCAGGACCTCCTCCTTGGTGGGCGGGTTCTCGTAGCGTCCCAGGTTGGGGACCTCGATCCCGCAAAGGATCTTGATCGCGGTGGTCTTACCGATACCGTTCGGCCCGAGGATACCGGTGACGAGTCCCTTCTTGGGGACCGGCAGGCGGTACAGGCGGAAGGAGTTCAGCCCGTACTGGTGCATGAGGTCCTCCTTCAGCTCGTCCGCGAGACCGATGATCTTGACCGCTTCGAACTGACATTTGTTGACGCAGATACCGCAGCCCTGGCAGAGGGTCTCCGAGATGATCGGCTTCCCCTTCTCGCCGAAGGTGACGCATTCCACCCCTGTCCTGTTGAGGGGGCAGAACTTGGCGCACTCCTGGTTGCATTTCTTGTTCTGGCATCTGTCATTCAGCACGGCCGCGATCCGCATGGACCGTCCGATTCTATTCTTTTAT
>CAVIUM010000199.1:0-2365 GCA_963645865.1 Lachnospiraceae bacterium | reverse complement strand
CGAGGACATCCTGTTGATCTCGGATTTGCGCTACGGCGGGAAGCCACTTGGTCCGGATGGGGTGGGATACGTCATTTACAAGCTGGCGAAGGAAAACAACGTCAACATGAGTGCCCACACGTTGAGAAGGTTGTACGCCACATCGCTACGTGATATCGGAACCGATCTGGACACCATCCGTAGGATGATGCGTCATTCCAAGCTCGATACAACGGTCAGAAGCTATCTGAACGCCGATCCTAGGCTGATGGCCAAAGCCAACGACGATCTCGGTTCGTTGCTATTTGATTGACTGTGAAATCAATCAGAATGACCTTGGAATCGCCCTAAAAAGGCGTTCCGAGGTCAAAAACACCCCTTTTTGACAAAACCTAGACTTTTTATATTTGCAGTTCCGATGTGGTATCGTCAGATTTGGCACCGTTCATCGGCCACGCGCGTCCGATTATCGCGGTCACCACCGCGAACCAGACGCACTCGGCAATGAGCGATGCGATGCAAGGTAGCACGGCATTTGGGTGGACCGTGGCGAATAACGCCATTGTCAAAGACACGCTCATGCCTGAGTTCTTCCAAACATCGCACGCACGATAGGTTCCCAATCTGACGGGAGTCGGATAGGGATGGATGCAACTTCACGCTCCTGTGCATCGGGAGCATGGAACCAAACGGATTCTTTCGGGTCAGCAACGCTGCCGATCAGTCCAATCTCTACTCCGTCTATACGGACGAGCTCGACTGATACGGTGGTGGTTTTCAGTGTTCTGCTGTGACCTCTCCGCATCCTTCCGCGCGTGCCGTAACGCCAGTTTTTCGATCCTTACCCCGGTCAAGGAAAAGGCTCTCGGAGATGCACCGAACGCCCACAATTACCATGCCGAGACCGACCGTCAATTGACACCCCCCCTGACAACCGTTTTGGGGGACCTGTCCAGACAGTCGGAAAACCGTACAATTGCGCACCCCCTTTGCTACCCCCTTGCAGGGGGAGTAGCCGAGGGGTGGCATTTACTGTGTGTCGTGGAGGTATCCGCATGACGCATCCGAAGCTCCGCAAGGAAGAGTCGGATGTGCTCAAGAACCTCTTATCGGGAATGAGCGCGACGGCGGTAGCCAGAACGCTGGGAATGCACCGTTCTAAGGTCAAGAACATAATCGACCGTTTGGTGTACTACGGTCTTATCCGTGCAGTACCCGGAACGAAGAGTCCTGTGATCTACGAAGACCCCTACAACGTCATTCCTTTCCCCCCTACGGGGGGAACTTCCCAAAAAACCGACCACGCACCCACCGTGTCCGAATTAGCGACACCCCCTGACAACTCCGACGGTGAGAATAAGGTAAACCTAAATCTCATCAACAGGACCGGAATCTGCACGGACGAGGAATGTCCGCCGGGTTATGTCGAAGCTCACATATCGGGCAACATTCGTATGCAACTAGTCAAGGTAGGAGCATTCGACACGATCCGCGATCCCGCAGGGTACACGATAGGCTATTGGTACAACCCGAAGCCTATCAACGGTAGCGTGACGTACTGCGGAGAGATCCGCATTTTCAACCAGAAGATAACGTGGCAGTACCGCGAGGGCAACAAGGGGTCTCAGACCTTCCAGTTGTACCCCAGCCGTATCTATCTCGACCCTAGGCAGTTCAAATCTCACGAAGAAGCCAAGGATGTCTTCATCGACCGCGCCAACTTTGTAGCGTCTCTTTTCGCCCGTCAAGGGTGGAAGCTCGTCAATCCCCAGATTCGCGGGCATTTCGAGTACGCTATTCGCGACCATCCGCTCATGGGGCTCATCCCCAAGGGGACCCCAATCCCCAGTGGAAGCGACATCGAGATCGACACGTCGAAAGGCGTGCCTGAAGCGGAGATGAAAGATCCCGACGAATGGGAGAAGGTCCAGATCTGGGCCAACGCCCCGTCGGAGATCCTCAGGCTGAATCGGAAGGTCCAGTCGCAGGACGATAAGACCGTCCAGCTTGACGCAACCCTCCAGAGCTCGCAGGAGCACATCGCGCGTTTGGAAGCGGATGTGGAGGGCCTGACCCGGTTGATCGAGAAGCAGAACGCCATGATCTCGATGCTGGTTGATACATCGTCGAAGCTGGTCACAGTAGGGAGCAATCTCGTAACAGCACAGGCACAGACGTACTCGCTCGGAGTCAACGCATTTTCACACGCTTTGTCGGAGAAGGTTCCGATGGAAGCGGAGACGGACCGGAACAAGAAGGAACACCCGACGAATTGGGAGGGTTACAACCGATGACGAAGATAGATCCGTTCAGTCCCTACAAGAGAATTAGCGACCGTGTGCTAACGATCGCCAACAAGTCTTCTGTCCAGAGGGACATGTATGAC
>CAVIUM010000198.1:0-2401 GCA_963645865.1 Lachnospiraceae bacterium | reverse complement strand
CGGGGTCTCGTCCGGTGCGATGTTCGGTGTGACCGTATCCATGGTGCTCGGATTTTCCCTCGCATCGGGACAGATCGGCATCCTGGCCAACGCGTTCGTGTTCGCCCTGATACCCACCGCGATCATGATCGCCGTCTCCAAGATCAAGGACATGTCGCCGACCATCCTGGTCATGGCGGGAATCGCGGTGATGTACGTGTTCGACGCGATGACCACCATGATAAAGCTCTGGGCCACCGACAGCACGCTTTCGGAGATCTACATCTGGTCCGTCGGATCGCTGACGTTCGCCGGATGGGAGGCGGTACCATACCTTCTCGGGATCGTGGTTCCAGGCATCCTGATAATGATGGTCCTGTCGAGGCAGATCAATGTCCTGACCACGGGGGATGAGAACGCCACCGCGATGGGGGTCAACGTCAACCAGGTCCGGCGCGCGCTGCTGGTCGTGATCGCCCTGGTGGCATCGACGATCGTGGCGTTTACAGGATTGATCGGATTCGTTGGACTGATCGCGCCCCACGTCTGCAGGATATTCGTGGGGGCGGACAACAGGTTCATGATACCGGCATCCGCGATGTTCGGGGCCATGATGCTGATCCTGGCGGACCTCATCGGACGCACGATTATCGCCCCCAGCATAATCCAGGTCGGAGTGATCACATCGTTCCTCGGAGGGCCGATGTTCCTATGGCTCCTGCTCAGGAAGGGCAGCAAGGTGTGGTGACCATGATAGTCGAGTTCCAGAACGTCTCATTCGGATACCACAGCGACAGCCCGGTCCTGAAGGACATCAACTTCAAGGTCGAAGGGCCGGGGCTGGTCTGCATCATAGGGCCGAACGGGGTCGGAAAATCCACTCTTGTGAAGATGCTCTGCAAGATCATCAAGCCCACATCGGGAAGGATCCTGATCGACGGAGCCGACCTGGCGGATATGAGTCTGAAGGACATGGCCAAGATAGTCGGCTATGTCCCGCCGTTCACAAAGGACTTCTTCTCGCTCACGGTGATCGACACCGTTCTCATCGGACGTCACAACCATCAGAAATGGAGGACGACAGGAAAGGACATCCAGATGGCCAACAGGGCCATGAGGCTGGTCGGCGTGGAGAACCTGGCGATGCGCAAATTCAACGAGCTCTCCGCCGGACAGCACCAGAAGGTGGCCATCGCCAGGGGCGTGGTCGAAGAGACCCCCATGCTCATCCTGGACGAACCCACGTCCAATCTCGATGTCAGATACCAGGTGTTCATCATCGAGATGCTACGCGCCCTCGCCAGGAGCGAAAACAAGCTGATAATCATGATCTGCCACGACCTGAATCTGGCGGCGAAGTACTCCGATCAGGTCATCCTCCTATCGGAACCGGGCATCGTGCGCGACAACGGGAGGCCGGAGGATGTGATCACCGAGGATGCGGTGAAGGAGGTCTACGGCGTGGATTGCAGCGTGGAGAACAGGGACGGTATCCCGCTGGTGGTTCTGGGGTCCGCGCTGTACAGATGAATCTCTGCAATCCGCCGGGCATGGGTGGTCCTGTCCGGATACCGGGTCTTTCAACCGGTCTAAACACCCAACACTTCGGTCAGCACGTCCCCGACGATCGATATGCCGATGCGGCATGCTTCGGCCGTCGATTTGACGGTCTCCTGGGACAGGGATTCCAGCACATCGAACTTCATGAGCTTGGTGTACGTGTGGTTCTCCACCACGAGAGGGCATCTCGCCTTGGGATATCTCGCGCAATGGGGACAGTGGAGCTTCGGGACGGATATGCGGACCGTGGTCCGCATGTTCATCACGGGGGACGATTTGTACTCTGTCGAGACCCATTTGTTGATCTTCATCGGCCTTCCGCAGTCTTTGCATCCATGTCTCAAACCGTGCTTCATGGTCACGTGGATGCACATGCTGCCGGTGTCGAAGGAACGGAGGTCGTCGCTGGTGGTCTCCAGGACGGGAGCATCCGGATCGTCGTCCGAGAACAGGCCGATATCGCCCAGATGCACCTCGGCACCGGTGACTTCCCACCGATCGGTGTCCAATCTCAGTGCCATCGTGAAGGCTTCGGTCATGTTCAGGACAATAGGCTTATCAAAAGATTCGACAGTAGACAATTCGCAGCCTCCGTAGTCTGGACAACGAAGGAGCTGCACTTCTCCCGCCTAATAAACCCTGGCCGACCTCTCATCGATTGTATCGAATGCCCTCGCTCCGCTCGGGATCGCGATGCTCCTGCATGCGCCTCCGCATCGCACAGGAAGGACACCGCGATCCGTCCCGGGAAGGGCCGTTTCGCAGTGAGGATCTGAATGACCTACCAGCCTCAGAACTGAAAGAGCTATCAATCCTGCTCCTCGAGCAGCCAATCCAGCACGTTCCTGTGTTTTATCCCGTC
>CAVIUM010000197.1:0-2402 GCA_963645865.1 Lachnospiraceae bacterium | reverse complement strand
CGGCGTAGCATCGCCGCTGGCGTATGATCTAGCACACGTCCAGGTTTCGTATGATCGGTGGTCATCGGACTTGATCCGTTCTCATCCTCCGTTAACGGAGCCCTGCACCTCTTCCCCGAAACAGGATCTCTGTCCGGGTGCATGATTGTGATTCGATTCTGAATCCTTACCGCTTGGCGGTAAGCGCGAAATCCCCGCACACAAGGGAAGTATATAACTCCTTCGCTTGACGCGGATTTTTCACGATTCGATTCCGAATCGTTACGCTTGATTCAACGGCCAGAAGCCGTAACCACACGATGCCACGCATCGCGCATTACCGTGGAAGTGGCACTCATATATAAAGATTATTTTTTAGAAGCGTAGGAAAAGGTTTCAGAAGGTGAAACGGACGTTGTTCTGGCCCAATGCGCGGGAGTACGCCATGGAAGTGCACATGCCCTTCGCGATCAGCAGCCCTTTCCCGCTCCCGTCGAACGCCATGGGGTTGAACAGCGCACCGTCGTCGCGCACCGTCACGGACGCTTCGTCGCCGGCCCGGACGACGATGTCCATGTACCTGTCCGGATCCCCCTTCAGAGCGTGCTCGCATACATTCATCGAGAGCTCCTCGCAGCACAGCAGCGCACGGTCCGCCCGGTCCTTCGGCACGCCGTTCGATTCCAGGAACGACGAGATCGATTCCAGGGCCTCCCCGATGTCGCTGCCGTCCCCCTTCACCGACAGCACCGCCGTGGGCACCGTGGGCACACGACCTAAGAGGAACCCGTGGAGCTCCGGATTCCTGCGGCGCATCTCCAAAGATATCACGAATATGACTGCGAGCATCGCCAGCTCCCCCAGGAGGAACGATGCCCAGATCATGTCCGCGTCATAGCCGACCGTGGACACGGCGATGCCCATGACCATCAACGGCTGGAGGACGGACACCGCGATCGAGACCTTCCTGTTCCCCAGGACCTGGAAGAGGATCATTATCGCATAGTTCACGCCGTAGAGGATGACGCTGGGGGCGAACACCCTCAATGCGGGAGCTGACGATTCCACCAGTGACGGCTCGGTCACCCCGAACAGGGCGCAGAACAATCCCGGGACGATGATCACCAGGGCCGCCAGCAATCCGAGCGACACCAGCAGGACCTTGGCCATGGTCCTCGTGAGGTACGATATGCCGTCCATGTCCCCCGATCCGTAGAGCGTCCCTCCGACGGGCTGTATGGTCTGGCATGTCCCGCCGATCACCATCGACCCCAGCATCATCACGTTCATCGCCACGGACATCGTGGCCATCCCGGCCTCGCCGAGGTACGTCAGCGTGAGGTTGTTCATGCATAGGATCTTGGCCACCATCATCAGGGACGCCAATGCCACGGGCGCTCCGAACAGCAGCATCTGCGGCACATACCTGGATCCACCGGCCTCCGGGCGGAACAGTGTGGTAGCGCGGTTCCTCACGAAATACGAGGCTATGATCGCCGCACCCACGGCGAACCCGACCACCATGGCGGCGGATGCGCCGGCCATGCCCAGGCCCGCATGTACCGACAGGATGCACAGCACCGCGGACAGTACGTTGGCTGCGACGAGCGCCACCGTGGCGGTGCCCGGGGATCCATCGACCCTCACGAACATCGCCAATCCGGGGAGGAACATGAACGCCGCGGCGCCGATGAGCGAGACCCTCGCGTAATCCTCCACCAGGGGCAGGAGCTCCTCGCTGGAGCACAGGGCCCCCGCGACGGCGCCCGGCATCGTTATCCCGATGAGCGCGAACGCGGCGCTCAGCACCGCCAGCATGATCACCGCGGCGGCGAATATGCCCCCGGTGCGTCCGGTCTCCCCCTTCCCGACCAATACTGCGCAGAGCACGGCGCCGCCGGCGCATATCAGGGCAGTGACGGCGTTGTACAGCTGCACCAGCGGCGACACCAGGTTCACGGCGGACAGGGCCTCGTGCCCCATCATGTTCCCCACGATGATCCCGTTGACCACGGACCCGAGGGTCGTGGCCATGACGGCGAGGATCGTCGACGCCGCGAAGGTCCTGAACGCCCTGTTGACCAGGTAGGGGGAGCGGCTCATCTGCGGTCCACCACCGGGGTGACCTTCAGACTGGTCCTGTTGACGATGAATCCGTCGCTCCCCACGTTGCGGACCTCGAATCCCATCAGCCCCGTCGGCAGGGTCTTCGCGAACGAATCGTACTCGCCGACCAGCATCTCCGCGGCCGCTTCCGTGGAGATCGAACCGTCGTCGATGCATACCGTCATCCTGTCCTCGAGACCGTCGTGGTCCAGCAGGATCTGCATGTTGCCGCGGTACCCCAGGTTGTCGTCGAAGAGCTTCGAGATCCTCCTGAAGTTGAAGAACGTCCCGCCGATGCGCATGACGTCCCCGTACCT
>CAVIUM010000196.1:0-2446 GCA_963645865.1 Lachnospiraceae bacterium | reverse complement strand
ATCCATTCCACCGTGGATCCCAACGTGGATACGTCGGCTATCGAACCCGGAAGCATCTGGAATGCCAACGGTATCCCGTCACCGTCGGTCACGAGGAGGATCTCGGTCTGCGGGAGTTCCTCACCATCACGGTTGTAGCCCCATTCCGCATACCCTCCCATATCCGAGTATGTGGAATTGGACGTTATGTCGACGGCATACGTTCCGTCGGCAGCCATCCTGGCTGCACGACGGATGAAGAAGGAATCCATCGCGGACAGTCTCTGACCGAGATCCTTCGTCATCTCCGACAGGACGGGCGGGGAAAGGTTACCCCTCAATCTCAATCTGTCCTTTATCCCGTTCTCGTCGACCGTGAAATGGGTATCATTGAACGGCGTCGGATCTATGGCCACGGCCATGGCCGTGGCGAGGATGTTCTCTGCGATATCCGGGAAGCATTCTATGAGGTCGTCCATGATCCCCAGATCGCCTTGGACCTTGTCCAATACGGTCACACATCCGTATTTCCGAACGTGTTCTTCGGACGGGAGTGTTTTAGATTCTTTGGGAATTATCTTACCGGTCGACGGATCGACCTTCCCGAGATACGTCTTCTGCGTGACGGGATTCTTCCTTCCCGAGATACGTCTGGATACACTCTCGTATTCGTACTTCTGACCGTTTCTCTCGATATAATATATGCTTCCCATGTAACCTATATGTATGGTTACAAATATAAAGGTTATCATTTATAAATCTTTTAAATCAGTATCAACAGTTTCCCAATATCGTGGACTATCGAGTCCGCTGTTTTCCGATGCCCGAGGGCATCCCGGCTCCGGGGCGTCGATCCTGCCCCTGTTTCTCACCGATTCCTGCCTGGATGAGGTGCATCCTCTCCGATTCCGCGTGCTTCTCCGAGGTCCCGCGGGCCCGATTTCTGTTGGTTTCGGGGTTGATGCTCTACCCATGATAGTCCAAATTAAATAGTAGTATGGACTATCGAAACAGCAGGGATAGGATGCCGGTTCCGGAGGAGATCAGAGCGGTCGAGAGACCGAAGAACACCATCGTCGAGATGAGGACGAACAAGCGGGGCGATGCCCGCTACATCGTCCGCGAGAGGAACGGTTCCACGTACTCGGACGGGCGCAGCCGTCCGAAGAACGGTGCGATCATCGGGTTCATCATCGACGGCGCCTTCGTCGAGAAACCCGAAGCCGGACCTCTGGAACCGGAGGAGATCCGGATGACCACCTGGGCCGTCGAGAGATTGGCGCTGGATATCTCGAAGGACGTCATCGACGACCTCCGCAGGGTGTACGACGAGGAGGATGCGGAGACGCTGTACTGCATGGCCATCCTCCGGGTGAGGTCCCCGGAGCTCAGGAACTCCAGGGTCAAGAGGGATTACGACGAGAGCGTGCTCTCATCGATATTCCCGAACCTCCCGATGTCCAAGAACGGGGTCTACGCGTTCCTGAAGGAACTGGGAGGCGCCGGATTGAGGTCCAGGGAGTTCATGAGGCTCAGGATCTCGCGCATATCCCCGAAATCGCTGGTGGCCGTGGACGTCACGCTGCTGACGGACAACAGCTCGGTGAACAACGTCTCCGCGACCAGCAGGAAGACCCGCGTCCGCGGGAACAGGGACATCGGCCTGATGTACGCCTTCGACATCTCCTCCGGAGAGCCGGTGTGCTTCGCCATCTATCCGGGCAACCTCCCGGATTCCAAGGGCTATCACGACTTCATCGAGGAGAACGACCTCCGCAACGTCCTCCTGATGGGGGACAAGGCGTTCACCATCAAGGCCGCCGGTAACGTGGAGGGGCGCGAGCTGCATTTCCTGAGTCCCATCCGCAAGAACTCCAAGGCCATCGAGAAGTTCGACCTCCATGCGTACAACGGTTCGCTGATGACCTATCCGGGGGTCACATACTGCGTCGTCCACGATACGGAGACGGGGCTGTTCTACTACTCCTTCCGGGACGCGGAACGCGCGGCGGATGAGGAGGTGGCGTACCTCCTCTCGAAGAGGAGATCCGGCAAGGGCATGACGGACGAGGATCTGAAGGAGGCCAAGGAGGACTTCGGGACGATCATCTACCAGAGCGACCTGGACATGACGCCCGAACTGGCTTACGACACCTACCGCCAGCGCTGGCTCCTGGAGCTGATGTTCGACCTCTACAAGAACACGGAGGGGTTCGACGATACGCGCGTCCAGAGCGATGCCTCCGTCCAGGGGGAGCATCTGGTGAACTTCGTTTCGACGATCATCTCTTCGAGACTGATGAACCTCTTCCTGAAGAAGGGGTTGCTGGAGAAGAGGACCTTCGGGGAGGTCATGGACGCGCTGAAGCGCTCCCTGAAGTTCAAGAACGAGAACGGGGACTACATCTTCCGGGCTCAGACCGACAAGGAGAAGGAGGTCCTGAGGGCCTTGGACCTCATGCCCAAG
>CAVIUM010000195.1:0-2475 GCA_963645865.1 Lachnospiraceae bacterium | reverse complement strand
CACCGCTTCGCCGTCTGGTATCTCCGCCTTTTTGATGACACCAGACTGATCAGGGAACGTTAGGTCAGCGGTGCCATCTTCGGAATCGGAAGGAACTACGAAAGGTTTAATCGTTCCACATCCGGAGAATGCATACTGCTCTATCTCACGAAGTCTAGAATCATTTTCAAAATCGATGATTTTGAGGTATGGTAATCCGCTCCAGAAAGCGTTGTATCCAATTTTCTCTACGGTGTTGGGGAATACTATCCTTTCTGCTTTGCAGTGAAGACTCTTTCCTGCCACTGGCCCTATCTCTGTGACAGTATACGTTTCACCGTCTTTCTGAACAATCTTTGGAATTACGAGGGTGTCGATGTTTAGATCCTTCAGGGTAATTTTCACAATTTTGACAGTTTCATTACCAGTTATTTTCATATTCCAGAATCCGAGATCATCCTCATGAACGAATTCTGTATCATCGGCATCTGACGGAATGTCTGTGGCAGAAATGGCTATAAGTAAGGCTGATAGTACCGATATCGCGATAATTATGTGAAGATAAGCATCGAACGATGATTTATGTGACATCTCTAATCTCCCAATGTCAGGAGTGGCTCGTGGGTGGGATGCAGTCTACTAAATAATTCGACGAGCGTGAAGTTTGAAATTTGATTCATTCTTGTATCCGGTTGAGTGGAAGACAATTGGGCTTCTGTATCATATGTTGGGAACAATCGGCGAATTCTCTAGTGGTATTGCCTCATCAAGTAGATCTTTGTACACGGTCCAAGACGTACCCGCACTGTAAGTGGGTATTCGTTGCAGGAGTAGCGAACGAGAATCCGACACAAATAAGACCTAAGTAGTGATTACAATTACCTCGATGACCCGGATATGGCCCGCAGCTGTCGAACCCTGAAGAATGAATCATGCAACCCTTGCAATCAGAAAGGTATCTGGTCCAATGGAAAATACCGCCAGATATTCTGCGAATATGCCTCCTTTCGCTGAGAAGGATTTCGATCATTCGTTGTCATCCAAAGTGGGGCTAGTGAGACAATTTGTTGGCTTTTATTCCGTATCGTCAGGCCAATTTGGGTCAATCTGGAACGAATCCATATTTCGAAGGTCCCTTAGTTCTTCCATTGAAAGGGACCTTTCTTTCTTTGAACCATCCTGAGTGGAAGAGGATAGTGGTGCACTTACAGATACACCACTATCCTCGTTTGTACATTCATACTCTAGGCTTCAGAATGTTTTCATATCTTGAATATGTAATCAAGAATCTGATCTCAGACGTATTCCACCTGGATTGTCGTCCCGGCATTCGGCGCTCCAGACAAGCCGGAGTAATAGCTCAAGGAATAATCTGTAGCCGTGGTACTTGTGCCTGATGTGGTAGAGGTCTGCCACCAGTTATATGTGTATGTTCCATCAGGGTTAAGCGTGGTCTGTGTCTCCACCCCCAGAATATCGCTATACCATCCGTAGTAAGTATAGTAATTTCCGTATGGTGAAACATGATACGTGGCATAATCTGTCTGAACTGTTAATTGTTCGCATAGGGCCACACTCAGAGCCTCGTGGGCATTGGAGCCCCAGCCACTGATCACAATTCCGTTGATCAAGTCCTGTGAGGTGAGTTGGTGCGATATGTATTCATCATTAATCTGATCATATACGGTCACGTTCTTGCCGACAGCCGCGGTGGCTTTTTCTCCCTTCAGTACGAATGTGTAGAGGCAGTTGGCCGTCGACGAGGTGACGGGCATCGGGGGATCGATTTCAGATGTTATCGAAGTATAGCTACCATTGTTGACAGTAATCGCTATGGCGGCGGCCGACAGGCTGTAGATTGAGCCGGACGCCGCAGTATAAATCGCTGAATAATCGGCGAAGGGGTGGTACCAGCCGATAGCACTCAGGGGGGTCTTCCAAGAGTACGAGGTTCCATCTTTCTCCTTCTGATAGACATAGACGTTGAAATTTGTGTAGGTGGTTTCTCCAACAGTAACAGATCCGAGCGTTCCATAATCCTCATTTGGATTGTAATAGTATGTCTCGATCGTTTCCTCCCCTTGAACGACGTATCCCGTGTGAATTTTCTGATTCCATGAAGAATTCTGGGTGGTGACGCTCGCTCCGTCATCGTATACCACCGTCTTCTGGGTGGTCGTGATTCCATTCAGTGCAAATCCGCTTGCTGCAGATGCGGAGACCAGGGCCTGATACAGATCGTATGAGTAGAGTGTGGTCGAAGAAACGGTCGTTCCATCGACGAGGTACACCGTCGTATTGTCACTGAGCGTCCTTGTCGCTTCAGAATCATCTGTCTGGACGACAGAGACTGCTACAACAGCCACCATTATGACGGCTATGATTGTCGCATAGACTTTTTTATTCATTTATTCATCCTCTCTACATTGCGACGGATCTCGAAAGATACGTCGCCACAGTATATTCGACTCATAGCATTATCAAGACTCCCATCTT
>CAVIUM010000194.1:0-2499 GCA_963645865.1 Lachnospiraceae bacterium | reverse complement strand
CCGGGAGCGGTGAAATCCCCGCAGCCGTGGCCGAACAGCGTCTTGTGACGGACATAGATGCGGTGATACGGGGTGCAGACCAACTCGCCCAACTGCGTGCACACCTTGCACGTGTCCTGGACCCCCGTCATCGCATGCGCGGTCACACGCCTGTACCTGCCGCGATGCGTGAGTACCGAATCGCCCTCCTTCAGGAGACTGATGGCGATCATCCCCTCGGACGTGATGACGGCCTGGTCACCGCGTATGCAAGGGAAGCTGTACGTCAGAAGATCGCACGAGGGGATGTGCTCGATCTTCGATACATCCCCCAGATTGCGGGTCTCGCCGTGGATCGCCTGGTACGCGCGTATCGCGTGCTTGTCGATCTCCGCGATGGCGACCACATCGTGCGGTATCCCGAGATTCTTCAACGCCGTCCTCTGAGCGCCGATGCCGGCGAACAGTTCGACTACGCGGAGAGGGACCTCTTCGGTGTGGTCGGAAGAAACGCCTGCATAGGGGGGCGCGCCTTGCCTCTCCCCCGTTAGGGCACATGCGGGAACCGCATGCTCTACACAGGACGGGATGACATCGCCTTCCTGGATTTGTTCGTTGCGGTCGATGCGGAGACATCCGGAACATGCTGAACGGTTGCGAGAATCGATGCCCGCACGGGAGGGGGCGCCGTGCCTTATCCTCTTTAGGGCACACGCGGAAACCGCGTGCTCCGTGCGAGCAATGCATGGAGGGCCTTGGACTATTTCATTTTTGCCCATGGTCACTCCTCCGCAGGAATATCCGCATCGTCGGACGGACCGACCTCTTCTCCCGGGATCGGTTCTTCTGTTCCAGCGTCTGGAACCTCTGCCGCCTGCCCGGGACCTTCTTCGGTCACGGTCTCGACCGGTACGGCCGGCATGTGCTTCATCGGATCGTCCGGACTGTTCCCGATGTAATCCGCCAATGCGCGCAGGATGAGCGTGCGTCCCTCGCGCCCCTCGCTCACCGCGCGGGCGTTCAGCATCTCCATCAGAGCGGAGTTGGCCGTCCATTGCATCGTGACGGCGTCCTCCGACCGGAGTTCGAGCGGGATGTACGGCCTCGGCTCGTTCACGGGCACGGAGAGGAAGTCGTAGACGACCTTGTCCAGAACCACCCTGAACTCCCTCCGCTCGGAGACCGCTATCCCCCTGATGCGCCATCCGATGCTGGAAGGGACGGATATGCGCACCCTCTGTCCCACCCATGGCGTCGAATGCACCGTCTCGTCCAGAACCGACAAGGCACGGGGATCGGGCCCGTCGGACGGAAGGGTGTCCGCCCCTGAACCAAAGGGTTCCCTTTCGTATGAGGTCACGAGACCACCCTTTCGTCGGATGTTTCGTCGGTTTTCCCGACCCTTTCGTTCGAGGACCCTTTCGTCGCATCCCCGACTCCCTTCTGAACCTCCTCGACGATGGCACGGTATGGCGTCAGACGGTCGGGACGGACCTTCGGCGGGTCGCACGTGGCGTCCCATGTGCACGGCCTCATCTCCCTCTTCAACGAGGTGTCCGACACGGACAGTATCTTGTACGCGACGTACCTGACGGAGCATCCCCTGCGCGCGAACGAGTAGAGGTAATCCTCGGTGATGACCTTGGTCCTCTCGGGGCTGAACCTGCCCTTGGGCGCGTTGGGAAGGTCCTCCTCGAACATCACCGCCGCGGGCCTCCCGATGTGGAACCCGTTTATCCTGCGGGTGTTCATCCCTATCCTCGTCCTCTCGTGGTTGACCTTGAGCTGCTCGCTGTTGGAACAGGTCCCCACGCTGGTCGTGACCTTGCCGGCGAACGAGTACAGGTCGATGTCCATGCTGGCCAGGCGTATCCTGCACTTGTGGTCCATGAACATCTTCTTGATGTTCTCGAAATCCTCGCCCCTGGTGAGACGCGACTGGTCGTAGGCGACGACGAAGAACGCGTCCTCCTTGAAGATGATGCGATTGACCATGCGTGCGAATCCCGGACGGTCGAGCGTGGAGCCGGACACCTCGTCGGTGTAGACGTCGAGCACCCGGATGCCCTGGCGATCGCAGAACTCGCGGCAGATGCGGACCTGCGTCTCGTTGGTCTGGCCTTTATCATCGGTGGACACCCTGGCGTAGATCAGCGCCGTGGTGCCCTCGTCCGGTCTCTCGACGGTCATTCGGCCGCCCCCGCGTGCGCCATCTCGTCCATCATCCGCCTGGCGTATGCCATCCGGCACGCGACCTCGTCCTCGATCGCTCTCGTGCGGATCTCCTCGATGAATCCGAAGAAGACCAGTGCCGCGCGGATGTGCTCGACTGCGGCGGCTTCATCGCGCTGCGCGGTCAATCCGCGGACCGTTTCCGACAGCTCCCTGATGTCCAGTGTCATTGGACCGCCCCCGCGTGCGCCATCTCGACGACTATGGACTCGGCCTGGACGTCCAGGGCGTCCGCGGCCATGCCGCACATGACCTCGGCCGTGGCCACCGAGGTCAGGGCCTTGTTGA
>CAVIUM010000193.1:0-2501 GCA_963645865.1 Lachnospiraceae bacterium | reverse complement strand
GCCATATTGGCCATATGGGTCGTCATCATGGTGATATCGGTGCCCTTGGCCCTCAAGTCGACCGATGTCATGAAGTACGACACCAGCGACATGGCTGGAGAGGACTCCGAATCCGCACAGGGACTCGTGAAGATAAGCGAATACTTCCCGTCGTCCCAGAGCGATTCGTCGGTCATGCCCGTCCTCGTCCTCCACTACACGGACGAGGCGGGGATGGCCAATGCGGAGACCTTCGCGAACTACCTCAACACCAGATTGTCCGAGTACACGGACTCCGAAGGCAACCAGAAGATCGTCTCGATCGTGTCCCTGGGAGCACAAGGGGAAGGGGACGACAACATCCCCGGGATCGTGATGGCCGGAGTGGTCTACGCCGACTCCGACATTAGCATCTCGGACGACACCCCTCATCTGAGGTCGTTCCTCGACGACTGCATGTCGGATTTCAAGACGGACGTGCTCCAGGGAGGGTCCCTCGGGTTCTCCGAGTACCTCACCGGGAGCCCCGCCATCGGATACGACGCCGAGACCGGCTCCACACAGGACATCCAGAGGATCGACCCGTTCACGGTCCTCCTGATCCTCATCCTCGTCGGACTGTTCTTCAGGTCGTTCATCACATCCGCCACCCCTCCGATCACCATCGGAGTGGCGTTCGTGGTGGTCATGGCCCTGATATACGGCATCGGACAGGTGCTGAACATCTTCTTCATCACCGAGATGATGCTGCTTGTCTCCATGATGGGTGCCGGCTGCGATTACTGCATCTTCATCATCGCACGCTACAGGGAGGAGCTCCGCAGCGGCAAGGAGCATGAGGCCGCCCTGCACGAAGCGATCAAGTGGGCCGGCGAGTCGATCTCCATATCCGGAGCATCGGTCATCATCGGATTCGGCGCCATGTCGATCTGCTCCTTCAGCATGGTCTCCACCATGGGCATATGCCTGGCCCTCGGGATCCTTGTGGCCCTGTTCGCGGCCCTCACCCTCATCCCGTCCCTGCTCAACCTGACCAAGGACAGGATATTCTGGCCCTCCACCATGAAGTCCTTCCAGGAGGGCGGCAAGTCCACGAAGGGATGGTACGCCAAGTGCGGGAAGATCGGGCACTCCTACTTCGAGAAGTCCTCCAGATTCTCCATCAAGCACGCCAAGGCCATCCTCGCGATCACCATCGTCGTCTCGGCTCCCGCCGCGTACATCGCGCTGACGTCCGAGACGTCCTACGACATGATCAGCTCCATGTCCAACGGCGACTCCGGAAAGGGGATGGAGCTCATCGGGGAGTACGCCGACCAGGGCATGGTCATGCCCAACTACACCATCATAGAGTTCAACGAGCCCATCGCCACCGTGACGGTCACAGGGATCAACGAAACATTGGGCATCTACGAAGGGACATTGGAATGGAATTCGGTCTGGACGGATTCCTCATCCGGCGAGAGCCTGAGCGACAGGGTGTACGCGCTGTGCGACGCGGCCGTCGAGAAGGACGGCGGGGACGATGCCAACATCTCGTACATCTACGGGCCGTTCATGTGGGACAATGCCGTCGCACAGGCCATGAAGGCGGGCCTCACGGATCCCGCCCAGATCGTCCAGTATGCGGTCGGCACCGCCCACGGGACCACCCAGCAGTACGTCGGCTACACCATCGAGTACATCAAGGCCCAGATGATGGCCGCGGGAGCGACGGAGGAACAAGCCTACGGGGCCATAGTCGCCGGAGGGTTCACCGCGAACATCGACTTCGTCGCCAACTGCACCGGTGCCCTCGTCGGAGGGGACTACGCCAAGGGCGGGGAGATGACCGTCGGAACCATCGGGAACGTCACGTTCATCAGCATCGTGTCCGCCACCCACGACGCGGCCATGGCCCCCAGGTCCATGGAGTCCATCGATGCCACCCAGGCGGCCGTCGACGACTTCATCGCCGAGAACAAGGACATCGTCGCAGGCACATGGATAACCGGGACCGCCGCGGTCATGTACGAGGTGTCCAAGAGCATCGGCTCGGAGTTCAACAAGATCGAGATCCTGGTCGTCATCCTGATCATCCTGCTGCTGTTCGTGGTCATGAGGTCCTACACCATCCCGCTGAGGTCCGTGGCCACCATCCTCATGAGCATATGCTGGACCCTGGCGATCACCCACATCCTCTTCACCAACATCCTCGGAGAGGACGTCATGTGGCTGATCCCGATGATCCTGCTGGTCATCTGCCTCGGCCTCGGAATGGACTACGACATCCTGCTGACCACCCGCATAAGGGAGTACGTCATGGACAAGGGCATGAGCAACGACGAGGCCATCCACCAGGCCGTCGTGCACTCCGGTTCGGTCATCACCATCTGCGGACTGATCATGGGAGGAGCGTTCGGTACGCTGATGCTCTCGAACATGGTCATGATGCAGCAGTTCGGGTTCGCCCTGTGCTTCGCCATCATCGTCGATGCGCTGCTCGTCAGGACGTACATCGTCCCGGCCGTCATGCACCTGCT
>CAVIUM010000192.1:0-2506 GCA_963645865.1 Lachnospiraceae bacterium | reverse complement strand
GCTTGGCCTCAGAGTCGTGAAACGCGGGGATGACCTGTCCCCGCCCGATAGGTGCACCAACTCCTTGGTCACCTAGCCTCAACGAGCTTGAGGATGTCGGCGTTCGTTATCATGCCGATTATATCCCCCTTCCTGGACACCAGGACCGCGTTGTAGCCGACCATCAATCCGGTCACCGCCGACATGAGCGCCGTGTCCGATACGACCGGGAAGGGCTCCTTCATGACCTTCGCGATGGTCATCCTCCCGAGCTCCTCCATCGTGGAACCTTCCCTCAGGAGCTCGAAGATCCCCCTCTCGGATATGCTCCCCACGGGAACGCCGTTGTCTATGACGGGGAGCTGGGAGTATCCGGTGCGCCTCATCAGGTCCGACGCCTGATGCACCAATGCGGTGCTCCCTATCGAGACCACGTCGTGGGAAGCCACATCCATGGCCTTCATGTCGCTGCCGTGCCCCTTCCTCAGCTGTTCCAGCGTGTCGAAGAGACGAACAACGGTATCGTAGGAAGCAGATGTCCTCCCTCCCTCGATCTTCGCGATGGTGCTCTGGCTCACCCCGGACTCCTTCGCCAGTTCGGACTGGGTGACGTCCAGCGACTTCCTGATCCTCTTGATGTCCGATGCGGGCGGGAACCTCATGCCACGGGCATGATATTCCTATAAGAATAATATTCGCCACGTCAGTTATATACAGCCAACTATTGCCAATTTCCGGAGTTATAATTATCATGGCCAAGAACATCTACGTCGAGGGTCTCAACGAGATCCCCGTCCCCATGAAAGAGGTCGAGATCGTCGAGCGCAAAGGTATCGGACACCCGGACAGCGTGGCCGACGCCCTGGCCGAGCAGGTCTCCCGCGCCCTGTGCAAGATGTACAAGAAGGAGTTCGGACACGTCCTGCACCACAACACCGACGAGACGCAGATCGCGGCCGGACAGGCGGCCCCCAGGTTCGGAGGCGGAGCCATCATCGACCCGTCCTACATCCTCCTCGTCGGACGCGCCACCACCCACGTCGGAGAGGGAGAGGACCTGAAGTCCCTGCCCTGCAAGCCCGTCGCGCTGAAGGCCGCCAGGGAGTACCTGGAGAAGACCTTCCCCAACCTCGACGTCGATTCCGAAGTGGTCCTCGACGCCAAGCTGGGAATGGGATCCGACGACCTCACCGGAGTGTACAAGGCCTCCGGCCACATGGCGAACGACACCTCCTTCGGAGTCGGATACGCCCCGTACTCCATCGCCGACAGGCTCACCCTCGAGACCGAGGAGTTCATCAACGGCAAGATGAAGGAGTCCCTCCCCGAGACCGGTCAGGACGTCAAGGTCATGACCTCCAGGGTCGGGAAGAAGGTCACCACCACCATCGCCTGCGCCATGATCGACAAGCGCATCGACGATGCCGACCACTACAAGTCCTCCATCGAGTCCATGTACAACGCGGTCTACGACAACGCGCTGAAGATCATCGGAAGCGAGGACCTGGAGTACAACCTCGAGATCAACACCGGCGACGACTACGAGCGCAAGGTCTACTACCTCACCTGCACCGGAATGTCGCAGGAGATGGGAGACGACGGATCCGTCGGAAGGGGCAACAGGTGCAACGGTCTGATCACCCCGTACAGGCCCATGTCCATGGAGGCCACCTCCGGAAAGAACCCGATCACCCACATCGGTAAGATCTACAACGTCATGTCCAAGCTCATCGCCGAGGACGTCGCGAAGAAGGTCACCAACGAGGCCGAGATCCGCGTCAGGCTGCTCTCCCAGATCGGGAAGCCCGTGTCCGAGCCTCTGAACGCGTCCGTCCAGATCGTCCTCCCCAACGCGGAGACCGACCCGAACCTCCACAAGTGGAAGACCGACGCCGAGGCCATCACCGCCGACTGGCTCGACAACGTCGACAAGGTCAGCGACATGATCATCGAGGGCAAGGTCCGCACGTTCTGATCACAATCAGGCGGTCCCCGGGATCGGGGGCCGCCGACAAACCTCTTCGATTTCTCTCCGATTTGTGTAACGCGGTGCCCCACGGATGACCGCGAGGCACCGTCCTGAGCTACAGATGCCACCGACGTAAAAGCCCCTCGTCCGGGAAGAACGAGCGCCAGGACGACGCCATCACAAAGCTGATCCTGGCGCTGGAGGTTTGCGACACCGTTGCAGGAACCGTTACAGCAATCCCATACAATTATACTCGACTATTTCAATTATTCCTTATATTGATATTCTGATTTACCTTGATATTGACGTCTACGTTTGCATAATATGAATGAAATAAAATAGTAGGACGGCATTGTGGTTTTGCCAGGGTGGAAGTCCGCGAAAGAGGACTTCCTCTGAGCGGACGAAATCCTGAGAATTACACAGGAGGTGAAGAATTCACTGATCGTGTAAAGCCCTCGTCCGGCAAGGACGAGCGCCAGGACAACGCACTCACAAAGCTAATCCTGGCGCTGGAGGTTTGCGACACCGTTGCAGGAACCGTTACAGCAATCCCAT
>CAVIUM010000191.1:0-2508 GCA_963645865.1 Lachnospiraceae bacterium | reverse complement strand
AGGCGGAGTTCTTCGCCGACGACGACGTATTGAAGGCATCCGCCATGGATATGCAGATAATCGGCAACTACCTCGGCCAGTTACCCATGGATATCCGCCTCTCGTCCCAGGTTCTGGATGACGCATATTCGTTCAGATGCAGGATAGCACACGACTACGGGACCGTGCATTTCGAGATGGGCTATCTATGGGACGCCGTCAGGGAGGATGTCTACACCATCCGTGACGAATGCGTGGCAATCCGTGAGAGGTTGCTGCAGTCCGGCCGTTGACGGTCAGTGCCGTCCGAACCGATCGCCATCGATCTGGATGAGGACATTCCTATCATCAACATGACCGACAGGGACTAGATGGTCGCAGTAATGGTAAAGGGAACATCGATGGTACCGGATGAGAGATGACGTAGATTCAAAACTGACTTGATGTCGCGGGTCTCGCATAGCTCACGCTAAGGTGGGGAATGGGCGTATGCTGCCGTGGATCGGCTCATGCGAAGGGGAACGCGTAGCGCAGATCGATGCCGAGACGGTCCACTGCCTCGAAGAAAAGGTCCTTGGAATCCCTGTCGCCGGAGAAGAATATCCTGCTCTCGGAGCGGTCGAAGCCGACCCTGCATCCGACGAGCTGGTCCCCCAGCATCTCCATGGTCATCCTCCTCTCGCCTTTCACGTGCCCTTTCTTGAATACCGCGTCCATGGCGGACTGCATCGATGTGGCCAGGCAGTCCATGATGATCATCGCGTCCTGACGTACCGGCGTGTGGATGAATATGTGGGCCACCCCGTGGCAGGTCTTCTGCATGCGGAACCTCTTCTCGATGGTGCACTGCCCGAGGTACCTGTTGATGACGGAATCGGCCGTCATCCCCTTGCGGGGATCGGAAGCGTCCTCGGCAGCGAACGGGATGTTGGTTATCAGCACCTCGACGGAGTAGCGCTCCGCCGCTTCCGCCAGGAGGTCCGCGTCCAGAGACACGCTCAGGACCCTCGGCATCCATGCGGGCCCGCCCTTCTTCAGGGCCCGCGGGTCCTGGACGTACTCGACCGTCGCGGCGTATATGGGCTCCTCGGCGCAGTCCATGGCCTCCAGGACTGCCATGACGGCATCCTCGCGGGTGCAGAAGCGCTGATGCCACACCTTCTTGAGGCCTTTCTCGAACTGCTTCAGCCCCTGTTCTCTGAGGTACTTCTCCGCTCTCCTGACCGCGCCGGGGAGCCTGTAGGCTATCAGCCTCTTGTCCCCGAAGGACCTGCCCTCGGAATCGGTTATCGTCCCATGGGTCTCGTAGAACGAACGGCCCCTGTACTTCGGAGAATCGTCCATGGCCCCTCCCAAGGCCGACATCCTGACGAGCTCCCTGATGGAGCCCGAGAAGCTGCGGGGGACCTTCGTGACGAACCCGCAGCCCCTCTTGTCGACCTTCCGGAAGATCCTCACGTCGCAGAACTTGCAGTCCCCCGACAGGATGTCGGCATCCGGGTCCAGCTTCTCCAGGAGCTTGTCCAGCGCGGCGAGGTCCATCTCCTGGTCTGCCGTGGCGCCGTCGAACACATGGGAGTAGACGAGGGTCCCGTTCCCGTCGCACACGTTCATGATCTCCTTGTGCAGGGCGTTCTTCTTCTTGCTCTTGCACTTGCTGCTGTACTTCATCACCGCGGCCTTGCCGGACTTGTCCGGCCTGGCGGCGCCGAAGAAGTCCACGTCCGTGTTGTCGAACATGTAGTCGTTCGATGACAGGCCGAAGAAGCCGTTCGCCTTCGAGGAGAACTGCCAGACCATCTCGTCGGTATCGGCCTCCATCAGGTCCTCCATCCTGCCGGCCAGGTTGGTGTCGCTGAGCGTCCTGGGCTTGACGAAGGCTCCGAATATCACGTCCGTGGGCGACGAGGCGTAGAAATGACGGGTCTCGTAGAGAGGGCTCCTCTGGCCGTTGGTGAACATCGTCCCGGTGTAGGCCTTGAAGGCCATGGACGTCTCGAGGTTCCTGACAGGCACGTTCTCGCCTTCCGCGCGCAGCTCCTTCTCGCGGTCCCTGCAGAACGACTCGATGACCTCTCTGCATCCCGACTGCTCCAGCGCGGCGAAGTAGATGGCCGTGGCGGGAGGGAGCCCCTCGAACTCATGGTCTCCCCGGTCCAGGGTAGCCTTAGGGATCATGTCTGGCTATAGGACTTGTATATATAAGTAATTTCGCAAATAGCAAATAATAGAAAAAATCATTATATATAAAATAAACCCTTATTCCTCATTGTCAGAATGCAACTCATGGACCCCCGGGGAAGGGCCATCCGGAGCATGGATTTGGTATCGAAGAAGGGAACGTCGGAGCTACGATCGGATCAGGGATGCGTATAGCAGAAGAAGGTCGCCGGTCAGCTCAGGCTCTGGAAATCGATTTCAAGCCGTTAGGCCAGTTTTGAATCTACGTCAGTTGTAATCATGTATACAATTGGTCTAAATGTCGGGAGTGGGGCTTTCTCTCCTTTAAACAAGTCTGACCTTCCGACA
>CAVIUM010000190.1:0-2527 GCA_963645865.1 Lachnospiraceae bacterium | reverse complement strand
GTTTCGCGTCCCTGCTACCCTTGGGCCTGCCCCGCTTCTTGACCTCCTTCGGAACGATGGGGCGGGTCAGCAACCCTATTTTCTCCAACACATCCGCATCCGTCGCCGCTATCCTGCGGACCTTCCATTCCCCATCGTCCGACATCCTCGTCATCTTGATCCTCATCAGGAGCCCCAGGATATCGCCGTAGGTGTGCTTCTCGAACAACCCCTTCCCGTCCAGGAACCCGAACATGTTGGACAGCATGATCGAGGCCAGATGGTTCACGAAGTTGCTCGCTATGACCGAATAGTCCGAGTGCTCCCTCGTGTCGTCCATCTCCATCGTATCCTCCTGGCTCCGGAAGAAGAGTTCGATCAGCCAGCGGGATTCGTACGTCTCGTAGGCGACCCCGCACGGCATCTCTAGGTCCGATTGGAAGACTATCGTCCCGAACAGCGGGCGGGAGCGGGCGTAGTCGTCCGCATCGAAATCATCCCCCCTGTGCGTCGACATGTACAGCAGCTCCTCGTCCAGAGCGATGGACGGGTCCCTGAACGAGTAGTACCAGACCTCCTCCCCCTGTTCCATCCTGGACGCCCGCCTGCACATGACCCCATCCTCCCCGTCCAGGACCCCGTCGTAGGAGCAGAGGTCCAGCTCTCCGATGACGAGGCTGCTGCGCTTGATCGGCAACAGATAGTGCAGGCCCTCGTTCTCCTCGACAGCCTCCTTCAGCGAGACGTAGGAGAACCCCTTGTCCGCGACTATGATCCCGTTGCGGATCCCGAACCCCTCCACAAAATCCGAGACAGCCCTCTGGTCCGTCATGTTCCCCGGATACACCTTGCTGCAGACGGGCCTCCTCTTCTCCATGCTGTAGGCGTACAGGAGCAGGATCTCCCTGTATCCCCTCTTGGCGGTCTTCCTGGACACCTCCGACAGGGAGTTCACCCTGCTGTGGTCCTGGCGGAGGGAACCGTCTATGATCAGGTGCTCGTCCTCACCCATGCTGCTGGTCTCGAACCGCATGAACCGGTTGATGCGGGAGCAGCTCCTGCCGACGTTCCGCAGGAAGGCCGACACGGAGTTGCGGTTCAGGTTCACCCCCGGATACATCTCGGTCAGGAACGATTCCAGATACTGCCTGGCCAGGAGGCGGTCCGGTATGCCCTTGTACGATGCCCTGAGCAGCGCCATCACGTACAGGCGCGTGGAATCGTCCTCGTCGTAGAACATCCTCAGACGGTCCAGGATGTCCCTGTTCAGACGGTCGAAGAGCTCGATGTTGCCCCAGTCCTTGAGGTCCACGTCCCCCACAGGGACGAGGTCAAGGTCCTTGGGGACATAGGACCCGTCGACGATGTGCCCGACCACCCTCCCGTTACGGGAGGGGCGATGCGGTCTTCCGTCGTCGTCCACCCAGTACCCCCCGCTCAGCTTCTCCCTCACGGGATACACGCCGTTCCTGCCGTCGCAGACCACCGTCCCCCTGGGCCTCTCGATCCTCCTGATGTCTTCGGGCACGGACATTCTGTATCGAAATATGTATGGTACTCTAAGTATTTAATCGTTCTATTTCGGTACCAGAATTATTGAAAACGGCATCTCCGGGATGCCCTCGGAAATTGTCGGAGGACCCCACATCGGGGCGATCGCGCCCGCAGATTGGACGTCGTCACATGCCCTGCGGTCTGAAAATCGGCCGATTCGGCCGGAAAGTGCTCGGATCCTGGAGAATTTCGAAGGCGTTTGTATGGTACCTTGAGTCGGAAACTTATGATTAAAATGGAGATAGATATTTTAGTGTCATCTCAGACGAGAGGAGCTTCTCCATACTCCGATTTGAACATAATCTTGGTTTCACTGAATTCATTGAAGGTCTTAACGATCAAAGAATACTTCTCATCAGAATGCAGAGAAATGAGAACTCCTGATTTATCATTGTCGAAGTAGCCCTTGAGAGATTCATCATTCTCCCGTTTCAGCTCAGACCCGATTTCTCCCCAATCGCCGGAAAAATGCGCCTCCAGACTGTCGAGAACAAGCAGTGACAACTGCATCAGATCCGCCTCGGTCTCCCGGGCAAGGACTTCATTGACTTCTTGAGACCAGTAGATCTCATCGCAGTTGAAGATCGGTCTTATAGCCAAAACCTCCTGGAGCCAATCCATATCAAATGATCCATAAACCATCTGCATCACCAATCAACGATCGAATCCGATCTCCTGTGGAGGTTTACCACCATCTACCGGCTTGGGAAATACGGTTTTCTTTGCGGTGCGACACTTCTGGCAAAGATCCGCGGCACCTTTTGTTCCCATTTCGACCGGCTTGCTCAATAATTCCTATGATGTCTTGAAATACTCTTTCTCGGAGAGCTTCAGTGCAAAGGAATACGACTCCTGCGGACCCAATGATTCAGCATACTCTCTGATCAGATTCAACGAGCCTTCGTCACCTTTCTCATAAAGTCCTGATAGATCCGCGAGGCCGTCGATCGGTTCGATCTTCTGAGATTCACCCTTCAGGGCAATCCTGCCCCGG
>CAVIUM010000189.1:0-2530 GCA_963645865.1 Lachnospiraceae bacterium | reverse complement strand
CGCGACCTTCTTCTCTATGCCATCGGCCCAGTCGACATACTTGTGGGCAGCCTCCATATCGTCCAGGATGAATCCGAGGATGAGGAGTCCTCCGTACTGGCTGACGATGTTCGAATTCGCCGAGGTCATGGGCAGCATGATGATCTGCATGTCCAGCCCGTTGTCGATGAGAGTCTGCAGTTTGGAATAATCCGCTTTCCCTCCTGTGATGTAGAGATTGGCTCCGCTTGCCGCGAGCGTTTCGGGGGATCCCTTGTTCGGCGTTCCGATGTTCTGGATCTTCGTGCCGATTCCGGGATACCTGTCCTCGGCGACGATGGAATTGCTGAAGGCGGACTGCGTGACCCCGATGATCTTGTCGTAGTCTCCAAGGATCGCGAGTGCATCCATGGGATACATGTGATGCACGGCGATCTTCAGATTCTCCTTGTCAATAGGCCACTCGATGCTGGCGACCTCGGCGGCGACGTTCCAATAGTACAGGGTGGTCTCCTCGTGATTGAGGATCTTCTGGAGAGCGTCGATATCCTTGCTGTCGATGACGCCGTCGTTGTTAACGTCGGCGTAGGCGTTCTTGGTCTTGTCGAACAGGACCTTCCCATTCACGATATCCTTCAGGAGGTCCATATCCTTCTGAACGATGTCGTCGTCCCCGTTCACATTCCCGAAGACGGCGAACCTCACGTCCTGATTGAACTCGAATTTGTACTCGTATCCGTCCGACCCGGACTCCTTATTATTGGAACCCCCGGTCAGCACGACCGCGGCGGCGATTGCGACGATTACCACCGCTACGACCGCTATGATTGTTAGCTGCTTGTTATCTGCCATTATCATCAGTTGGATGTATTATCCGACGGGCCGATTCCTGGATTTTCTATATAAAAGACATACCTAAATCCCATTTTGACGGCTAAAACAGCCTCGATTCGAACGTCCCTGTGACAACCGACTTGTACTACTTTGGATGTACCATCCATATGAGACTGTACCACGGTTCCAAACGCATAGTGCAGGAACCGGCTCCCGACATCGGCAACTTCCGCAACGACTTCGGAGAGGGTTTCTACTGCACCGACAACCGTATGTCCGCTGGCGGATGGGCGGTATCCGATCGGACGAACGGCATCATCAACACGTACTCCATAGACCTGTCCGGTCTGGACGTCCTCCGGCTCGGCACCGACTTCCATTCGATCCTTCTCTGGCTACGCATCCTGATGGAATACCGCCCGTTCCGCTCGTCGACCGATTGGATGGACAGACGCTTCGACTGGATGCGGAAGAACATCCCCCTCGATATCGAGGGACACGACATCATCGCAGGACCAGCCGCCGACGATTCCAGGTTAACCTTCACCGAGCGCTTCCTCGGCAACCAGATTCCCATGGAAGAACTCGCAGTCGTACTGTCCGGTACCACGGACCAATACGTCCTCAAGACTCCGAAAGCGTTCGAAGCCCTCAGATACACCGGATTCGAGATAGCCGATGCGGAGGACTACATTACATGGGCGGCGGAGAGGGACCACACCACCAGGGAATCCGCATCCGATTCCGAATTGAACGGACTGTTCATGAGCGACCTGCTCCGCAGAGGGTTCACGTTCGATGACTCGCGCCTATACTGAACTGTACCGGGACGACGCCACAAGCCTCCTCGCGGAGGCCGTGGAGTACGCTGTCCACGGATGCAACATGGATGCGGACCAATTCATGGAGATGTTGGTCATCAGCGGGTACTCCGAGGATGTGGGACACGCCAACATACGCGTTGTGGCCGGAATGTCCGGCACCGAACTCGCCAGGAATGTCCTCGACAGGATGGGCATCCCCACCGACGCTCCCCCTCTGAATTCGGCCCTGCATACACCCGAATACTGGTGCGGACGGATCATCGCCCTGTACCAATGGGCTTCTGGCAGGAGCTTCAAGGACGTCCTCTCCCGGATCTCGATGAAAGAACTCAGGACGATGTACCCGACCCTGCATGAGGAATCCGATCTGAATGCTGTACTGACGATCGATGAGGTCGTCCGCTCGAAGGACAAGAGGACTAACCTCCAGAGAAAGCGCATCGCATCCGGCTACACCCAGAAGAGACTCTCCGAGATATCCGGAGTGAACCTCCGTACGTTGCAACAGTACGAATCCGGCGCCAAGAACATCAACAAGGCCACAGCCGAGACCGTCAGAGCCCTCTCAATCGCGATGTACTGCTGGATGGAGGATCTCCTGGAATCTCCTCCGGTGGAACCGTTCCGATCGCGAACGATCCGGAATCGACCCCACTCTCCAGCGAACCTCCCGATCCCCGCCCCGCAGGGGCGGGGGAACATCCCCTCAATCCTCCCAGACGACCCCGTCGTTCCTCATCCAATCAACGACGTTGACGACCCTCACCCCGTCGGGGAAATCCTGCGGCAGCGGATCCGCCGTGATGATCGTCTTCGGGAAATGGTCCCTGATCTCCCTCAGCGGTGTCACCTCCCTGTCGATGGTCTCCTGCGACGCCATGGTGTAGCACACC
>CAVIUM010000188.1:0-2531 GCA_963645865.1 Lachnospiraceae bacterium | reverse complement strand
CCTTGAAATCGTCCAGGAACCTGCGGACCATCGCCAGATCGCATCCGTTGCGATGGCATATCGCGTCGGGGTCGGAGATGGGCGTCCAATTCCGGGATGCGAACACGCGAAGCTCCGTGTTGTCCCTGGGCGTGCCGGCGTCCAGCCTGACGGATACCTCGTCGCCCACCCCCAGCCCCATGCGGCGGCATTGGTCGGTGACCTTCAGGACCATCGAATTGCCGGACTTCATCACGGTACCCCTGAAATCCTCCGAATCCGCGAACATACGCATCGGTGTCAGCATCTCTATGACGGCCCCCGCCTGGGACGGGCCGATAGGCCCGAACCCGTCGCGGATATTGCAGAAAACCGTCGTCTCATCCTCGACCTCCAAGGTCCAATCCTCCTTGAACCGCGTCCTGCCTGAGATTATCTCCATCCAGAATCTGTCCGAATCCTTCAGAATCTCGGACGCGCGGGGGATGAAATCCTCGGTCAGATACGCGCCGGCCACGCGCTCGTTGCCTTCGATGTCGATCGTCCGCATGGACCAGCAGCGCCCTTGGTACACGTCGCAAAGAATAGCCTGGGCTTCATCGGCCAGCGCGTATCCGAACACGGATTCGAACTGATGGCGGCCGGTGACGGCTATCGTGTCCGTGAAAGGCCCGCCGGAATCCGGGTCGGCGCCCGGACACAGATCGCGCACATCGTCCCCCCTTATCGAAACGGGGATGTCGGTGATGGAGAACGCCCGCCCTTCGAAGATCAGGTCTATGTTCAGGGTCCATCCGCCGTCCCTCGTTACGGTTTTTCTGGCGTAGAATAGGGTTCCACTCATGAATGGGACAGGACCAGCATTTTATTTAATATGATGTATTACATGTATTACATCGGAGGGAACAATGTCGGATATCGACGTCATTAAGATGAGTCTGAATCCGTGGTACGGACGCGACGGACAGCCTAGATTCTACGTGAACGATTGGAAGTACCTATTGGAACGGGACGTCGCCGCCTATTGCATGGCCAACGGCTGTCCTGACGACGCCACACGCTACGGCAGTGTCTGGTACGATTCCTCCGCCCTCGCCCACGCCGACGGTATCAGGGATTACGGATTGTCCCGCTTCATCGAACGGACGATGAACCGCACTCAATTCTTGGGCGTGTACGAAAGGCCGATGCACGAATACGAATGGTACGACTGGACCGAGCTGTCCCACCGTGTTCCGCGTGATTTCATCGGCGACCCTGACGACCATCCGCTGTTCGCGCGGAGGGGCGTCAACGTGTTCCACTACAACGGGCGGGACTTCTACGTCGAGCATTCGTATCTGATGGAGCAGATGGAATCCAACGCCTTAGCGTACCGTCACGTCGAATCCGGCAAGGTCTGGTTCGAATGCGAGGCGTCGGACCTGTGGGAGTTCGTGCTGGAACTGGTCAACGATGCGATCATGACCGGAGAGGAAAGGGCGGAGGCGGACCCCCTTTTCGGACCCACGGCCCCCGTGGTTCCGAAGAAGGAGGAACCGGCTCCGAGAGAGGGGCCGATCGGGGCCGAACCGTTCAGGTTCCGGACCCAACTAACCGAATCGGAGAAAGAACAACGCCGCATCGAGTGGATTGAGGCCGAGTCCAGGCCGCGCACCAGATGGAACAAGAGGGATATCATCGACAATTGTCGCGAGGCCAAGGTCCCCAGGAAGGCCATGATGGTCCTGGAAAGGATGAAACTGGACGAAATCCTGAGCCGTTTCCTGATCTACGACTATACGGACATGACCGGCAACAGCTACAACTACGAACAGCGGCGCCACACGTGCTTCTACAGGCTGGATATGGACGGGATAAGGGCGCTGGACCCGACGCTGGACACGTTCGGGAGGCGAACGGTGTCTCACAATATGTTGATGCCCCTACCCAGATATATCTCAAAACCGTTTTGAAACTTCATGTCGGACATCGACGCGATAAAGAGAGAGCTCAAACCCTGGACCGGACGCGACGGGAAGGAGAGATACTATGTCAATGACTGGAAGGCCCGCATCGGCGAGGATGTGGAGGTCTGGCTGAAACTGAACCGTTCGAAGGCGAGCTCCGAGGGGAAGGTCTGGTACGATTCATACGGCCACGCCCACGCCGACAGGTTCGAGGATTACGATCTGGCGTGCTTCATCGAACGGACGATGGAGCGCACTCAGTTCCTGGGTCCCGACGGGAAGCCGGAGCGTCCGTTCAGCACGTTCGACTGGGCGTCCAGATTGGGTTCCGTCAGGCATGAGTTCGTCCCGTCGGAGCCGGGTTCCGGTCAGGGAGTGGAGGTGTTCCATCTGAACGGGCGGGACTACTACGTTGAGCGTTCGTACCTCAAGGAGCGGATGGCGGACGCCAAGGCGTATCTGGACGATGAGGGGAGGGTGCTGTTCGAATCGGAGGCGTCGGACCTGAACGATCTGGTCCGGGCGCTGGCGAAGAAGGACGTCTCGCTGGATGATCGGTACCGGGAGGATTGGGTCGATTCGCCGATATTCGATGATTGGGTC
>CAVIUM010000187.1:0-2538 GCA_963645865.1 Lachnospiraceae bacterium | reverse complement strand
CACCGGAACCGTCCAGGTCGGAGAGAACTCCGTCGACTTCTCCAAGGTCTCCGGAACCACCCTCGTTTCCAAGAACAACGAGGGAGCCTACGAGTTCACCGGTACCATCGCCAAGATCGACAGTCTCAAGGAGGAGTCCCTGTCCGTCGCGACCGGGACCGTCTCGCTCGGATCCAAGGACGCCGGATTCACCCTGACCGACGGATACATGAGCGTCGCCACCGGCGCTACGGCCGTCATCGGCAACACCGTGTCCGTCAATAAGATCGGTGTCGCGGGCACCGTCGAGGTCCCCGCCAGCAAGACCCTGACCATCACCGGCCAGATGGATGTCACCGGATCCGTGAAGGTCGCAGAGGCGTCCGCCTCCGCGTCCGCCGGATCCCTCGTGATCCCCACCAAATCGAGCGCATACGTCGGAATCGCCTCCGGCGACTTCTACGGCGACACCGTCACCCTCCCCAGCACCGGAGCCTCCGCGTCCGTCACCGGACCGTTCTCCCTTAGCGGAAGGCTGTATGTCGCGGCCGATGCGACCATCGACCAGGACATGACCGACTACGCCAAAACCGAGGTCTACAATGGAGGATCCCTGTGGTTCACCGCGTACACCATGAAGAGCGCGGCCACGGACGACAAGTATCTCCAGATCAACAAGGCTCCCGTGCAGAATGCCGTTCTGGCCGGATGGGCCTCGTCTGAAGGCGGGGACATCATCACGACCACTACCGGAGGAACCACCCCGGAGACCAAGTTCGTGATCGGAGACAGCGGCAAGACCAAGCTGTACTCCGTGGTCGAGACCGTGATCTACAAGATCATCATCCAGGCCGACACCGGAATCGGGGACCTGTACCTCAACGGCAACATCATGCAGAAGGGTACGATCTACGCCAGCGGATACCAGTACTCTGCATTCTGGGCCGATGTGTCCTACGGAACCTACGAGGTCACCTGCAAGCTCGCCAACGGATACTCCGGAACCGCGGTCCTCAAGGATTCGACCGGCGCCTCCGTCTCGGCGAACAAGATCTCGACCCCTGCGGCCACCGAGAAGACCACTCTGAACTTCCAGCTGACTGGTATCGAGAAGTCCGGATACGTGGACCCCGTCGAGCCCGAGAAGAAGGACGACAGCCTGAAGGTCACCGACTATCTGCTGATCGTCCTGGTCATCCTGGTCGTCATCCTCGCGGTCATCGTCGCGATGCGCCTGATGAGGTCTTGATTTCCTATCATCCGACTGAAAGGAGATCGAATCGAGGAACCTGAAGATCAAACCCCGGAGGTCCGCAAGGACCTCCTCACAACCCATCCCATCAACCTGAATGACAAACAGGCACCGGAAGGCGCCGTCTTCCCTTCTACCATCCCATAGGACGCATATCATGACCCAATCCGAAGAAGACACACTGCGCGAGATCATCGACAGGATGGACGCCCCCGGCCTGAAAGAAGCCGTCATCCAGCTCTCGAAGAAACTCGGCCTCAGACAATCCGCCAACACCGTATTCCGCATCGCCGACCGCCTCGGACCTGATCCCTGGCAGCGCGTATACGACAGGACCCTGTACGAACTGCGCGTCGAAGGCATCCTCTGGCGCCACGCGCCCGACGAGTACCGCGACACGGACCCCGTATTCATCATCCGTTCGGCCCTAGGCAGCGCGTTCCGGGGCGAGCTGGAGTTCCTCCTGGCCACCGAACCAAGGGAGGCCCACGACTTCGTGCTCGCCATAGCGGAAGGCCTGAGGGACAGCGACAGCACCCTCTTCGATGATGACGAGGAGCTCCGGAAGAAGTGCTTCGAGCACATGCTGAATTGCGTCGATGAGAGGAACTACAGGGACGCGTTCGACTTCCGATCTCTCCGGAACCCCTGAAATACCGACATCCCATCCCCCATCCATGAACGACGGGAACGATGCGCTGGACAGGATCATCGCCAACATGGATGTGGCGACCCTCAGGACAGCCGTCCGCAGGTTGTCCGAAAAGCTCGGTACGGATGCCTCCATCGACATCATCACGGACCTCGCCGGATCCGTCGCCGACTATGCGTGCGAGGACGTTTATGAAAGAGCATTGGACGCCCTGTACATGGAGGACAGGAGATGGTACGCCATCGCCACCAGGGATGAGTACGGGGACTACTGCGACTCGGCGGAGCACGCCTACGACGTCATCCTCGAATCCATACACGACGAGTTCGACAAAGACCTGGCGAACATCCTGGAGGTCTGTCCCGAAGAAGCTCCCGCCTTCCTTCGCGAGATAGCCCGTGCGATCAGGGACAGCGACAGCATACTGTTCTCCGAGAACGAGGACCTGAAGAGGTACTATCCGGAGCGCATCGAGAGATGCATCGAGGAGGGTAGATTCGTGGATGCGCTCGACTACCGACTCGGGCCCGACATGCCTGGAACGCATCGTGACTGGTATCTGGATGCACAAGTGTTAACGCCGTTAACACAATGACGACAGATATCTTTAAGAACATCAAGTAATTCGGGAGCCACAATAGCCTCGTAGTGTAGT
>CAVIUM010000186.1:0-2544 GCA_963645865.1 Lachnospiraceae bacterium | reverse complement strand
GACATATGCCGTGACTGTTGTCCCGACATCATGACGGAACAGACCATGAAGAAAGGGGCGCTGTCGGAAGCAGACATCCGCCGGCTCGGATACCTGGCGTGCAACGGGTCGAAGAGCGCCGCCGTGTACCTCAAACGGTACTACTCCGAGGAGGGAACGGAGGACGAGGATCTGGAGTTCAAGTATGCATTCTACGCCGCCCTGGCCGGGGATATGGAATCCTACAAAGAGTTCAGGGGCAGATACGGATGCATCCATGGATTCTATCCTGAGGATGTGACGCTCTCCGGCATATTCGAGGAGAAGGACGGCAGGAGATACCATGGATACATCGCCGTCCAAGGCAATCAGGAATACCACATCGTCTCCGGAGAGACGCCCGAGTTCGTTCCGATAGAGGTCCGCGAAGAGGACCTCATCGACGGCGAGTATCCGTTCACATGTCGTGATCCTCCTGGCAGGTATGAGAACTGGCCCAGCATATACGACATGAACAAATGGCTGAAAGGGCAGCCGTTCTCCGGGGATTACCACGATCCGGAGGACGAGAGGTTCTACGTGGACGTGTTCCGTTACTTCGGGATCGGTTGCGACAGGGACGAGGACTCCGCCATGCGGGACCTGCTGGATATGGCGCGGAACGGGAGCCGGATAGCCAAGGACATGATCGCCTACGCCTTGGGGTACGAGCGCGACACCTTCCGTGTCAGGATGCCCGATTGTGCATCGAAGGTATCGTCGTCCGAACCCATGGCCGGGTTCCACGAGGTGGCGGACCACCGGATGCTCGAAGAATCCCCGGAGTGGTGGATCCTGATGATGGTCGCCCAGATAGAGGAGTATGGGAACTGCTACGACCCTTCCCGCACGAACCCGGAGACGGGATACGAGGACGAAGTGTTGTTCACCCGCACGCATCACTGGTACGAGCCGGCCCCTCCGACGTTCATCTTCAAGCCGTCAGGATACGCCATGGGATGGTACAAGCACGCCTGGAAGGAACCTGTACAGAGCGAGAACCTCACCATGGGGGAGATCAGGAGGGTTATGCGGCTGTGCATCGAGCACATCGTCTACGGCAGGGAGATACCGGAAGGGACCACGAAGGAGCTGATCTCCCTGCCGATGCACCTGTACGAGCCCCCAGAGGACATCGCCGAGGCTCTGCGGGACATGGCGAGGAGGGCGCCGTGCAACCTCTTCCCGGTGTACGGCGTATGGCATGTCCAGACCTTCGACTACCGTCACGCAGAGGAGGCGGAGGAGATGGCGCTGGAGATCCTCGGAGACATGGATCATGAGCGACCCCCGCGGCGAAACCGATATGGCGCGGGCCCGCATCCCCCGCATCATGTGCGCGGACGAGGAACCGATCCGGGGATTGAGAGCGAAGGCCGAACAGGGGGATGCGGGGGCCCAGCTCAACCTCGGACTGATGTACATCCAGGGGAAAGGGGTAGAGCAGTCCTTCGAGGATGCGGTAAAATGGTTCCGCATGGCCGCCGAGAACGGCGACGCGGTAGCGCAGTTCAATCTCGGGTTCATGTACGAGGAGGGCAACGGCGTCGAGCAATCCGACGAGGAAGCCGCAGAATGGTACAGGAGGAGCGCGGAGCAGGGGGACGTCTGGGCCCAGGTGAGCCTGGGGATGATGTACGACGACGGCGCGGGCGTGGAGCATTCCTGCAAGCAGGCCGTCGAGTGGTACAGGAAGGCGGCCGACCAGGGGTTCGCCGATGCGCAGTTCCTCATGGGCCGCATGTACGAGGACGGAACGGGTGTGGAGCAATCCATGGACGAGGCGGTCGCATGGTACCGGAAGGCCGCGGATCAGGGGCACGGGCCGGCGGAGGAGCGCCTCGCGGAGCTGGCCGAGTTGTCAGAGGAGTGATGTCTTCCCCATGACTGTACTACGGATGTGTTGACGTTTCCCATCCGCATTCCGAGCATCCGACGGCATCGGTTATGCCGGCATCCGCCATCGTCCCGTCCCATGCTGTTCGAGGACTGGTACAGGTGGAACAGGAGGACATCCTATCTAGAGGACTACGGCAACGCTATCAAGGCATCATTCTATGCCCGTCCGAACATCAGCGACGGGATGCTCGGGTGCGATGACATCGGGGTGCTGAGATACCTCGCAGTTAACGGATCCGTCTCCGCCGCGCTGCACCTCAAAAGGTACTACTCCGAGGGGCTGTTCGCGGTCCCGTCCCTGGCGTACAAGTACGCCTGCTACTCCGCCCTGCTGGGGGACGAACAGACGGTGAACGAGTTCCTCTGCCGGAAGGAGAAGATACGTCCGTTCTTCCCCGAGGACCTGCCTTTCATGGAGAAGGTGAGCCTCCGCTACGGGACCCGCCGCTACAGCAGGATATCCGACGATGCCATCGTGGCATCCTACCCGACGGAATACGCCGAATTCCCCGTGGACAGGGATTCCAACGCAGGTTACAGGCATCCCGATTCCTTCGGCCGCTACAGGATGTTCCGCGTGAAGGACGTTGACCCGATGGATCTGGTCCGTTACAGGGGGTATGGGAA
>CAVIUM010000185.1:0-2572 GCA_963645865.1 Lachnospiraceae bacterium | reverse complement strand
GTAAAGGACCAGATCGGCCTTCTCTTCGGCATAGAGGGATGTGGCCCTCCTGGTGATGGTGACGGTCATTCCTCCCCCTCCATCGCTTGCTCCGTCTCCTGAAGGAAGGCGATAAGCCCCTTGACCTGTGCTTTGTCCATGTTGCACATCAGCTCGGTCCTGAAGGTCTGGAAGGTCATTCTCAGGTGGGCGTTGCTCCGCCCCGGGAACGTGAAGGTCAATTCCTTCTGGTGTTCTTCGGAGGGACAGATGACCTTGTATTCTCTCGCCGCCATCCTCATTCCTCCTCCGGTTCATCGACTTCGGCAATCTCGATGATGCAGTCGGCGATATTCGCATCCTCGACCGGAAGACGGACTCCAACGGACGCTTCGCATCCCGTGATTCCCTCGATGGTGTCGGCGATTATTGCCGCCTGCTTGATAGACTTGTACTTGCGGGGGAGGGGGCGCCATACGTCCTCGATTTTGAGGAACACGCGGAACTCGTCCAACATCAGAAGTTCCTCCAAAGCGCCGAAAGGATGTGAGCCTCCATGATCGCGTCGTCCAGTGCGCGGTGCGACTGCTTGCCGATGTGGGCGGGGTCGTCCGGACAAAGGACCCTGTAAGCGTCCTGGGAACGGACCCACTTCTTCGGGAACTCCTTCCAATCGGACGTCAGGCGGTCGCGGAGCTCCTTATCCTCCATCCATCCCTCTCTGACCAGCTCGCGGACGCGGACGGTAGCCAAGTCCATTATGTCGAATCTGACCTTGCAGACCTCCTTGAGCTTCCAAGGGTCGTGCATGAGGAACTTCCTGAAATCGAAGGGGACGTTGTATGAGGTCACGCACTTGCCGTTGAGGATGTTCCTCACATCGTCAACAACCTCGGACACGTCCTTGCCTTCCTCGGCGATCATTTCCGGAGTCATGTCCGTGTTGTCGAAAACCCAAATCGGGCCACGGTTCTCCCTGTACCTTGCGAAGAAGTCGTCCTGGTCCTCATAGTGGACCAAGGCGCTGTAGACGGGCTTGACCTCGAAGGTCTTCTCATCCATCTCGGCGATTCCGATTTCGAGTACCCGGTCCATCGGGTGACCGATGAGTCCTGTTGTTTCCGTGTCGATGATCAACATTCTATTCTCTCCATTTCAAAACCGTTTTGAAATTCAATTCATGAACGGGAACCCGTTCGTTGCTAGGACCTTGATTCCAAGGACCGCGTATCCTTCTTTAATCGCAATGGGGAACTCTTCCGCAGTGAGGATGAAGGTGATCGTTGCGACAACCTTCCTTCCCGTCGTTCCCTTCGGTCCGTATTGGGATTCGTACCCCGTCCCTTTGTCAACAATCTTCGAATCCCATTCCTCAATCAACAGCGAGTCGCCAACTTTGAAGTTCCGATCGTTCTTGCGAACCTCGAAATTCTTAGTTCCTGCGGCCACGGCGTCGAACCATTCCTCGTCGATTTTAAGTGTGTGCTTTGTCATGTTTACTCATTCCTCTTTTCACATGAAATTGAGTCGTCTTCCTCCGAATCGCCCATAAGGGTTGGGGTATCGCCCATAAGGGTTCCCTTTTGGTCGATTTCGGTATCAACCCTTTTGGTCGATTCTAACCCCTCATTTCCTACCCTTTTGGTCGATAACCCTTGTGGGCGGTTTTCTCCCCTTGCCGCCTTGTACCTTTCTTGGTATTCGTTCATTATACCTTTAGCGATAAGAGCACGCTTCAAGGTCGATGTTCCTATTTCCAAAACCCACTTGGCCGCCTTCGGAATCGAATATCCTTCGTCTGCTAATCCAAGGACTGTATCCTTCGTTGCTATGACGGTCTTGTACTTGTGTTCCTCATCGACCGTCATTTGAATGCGGCTCGCGTTCTCGATCACCTCATCGGACCAACAGAACCGGAGCATCCTTCCGACGTGTCTCCCTTCGAGTTTCGCGGTAAGCATCCCTCCCTTCGTGGCGGTGCTCTTCTTGATGTTCTCAACCTTCGCAATTCCGGATTGGACCGAATCAAGCAAAACGCCGCTAGCGGTCTCAGGCTGTGACGAATTGTCGGAATATCTCAGGCGGACGCGGAACTTATCGCAAAAGGCAAGGAACTCCTGATAGTCCTTCGGCTCCCTGCTTATGCGGTCCTGATTGCGGGCTACGACGTAATCTATGTCGCCCTCGGTGATTCTCCCCTTGAGGGACCTGAATCCGGGGCGTTTATCGTTCTTGCCGGTCTGTTCGTCCGTGTAGATCTCGGCGACGGTCCAACCCATGCGGTTGCAGTACGCCTTGACCTCGCGGATTTGGGTCTCGTTGGTCTGACCCTTATCATCCGTGGACACACGGGCGTAGATCACAACCTTGTAGGTCTCCTCGCTCATTCCACAGCCTCCCACAGAATGTTCGGGTTGCCCCTTTCGGAGATCTTGACTCCGACACGGCGGATGTATCCCCACGATTCGAGCTTGTACAGCGAATCGCGGGTCGCGTTGATGCGGGACAGCCCGCCGCTGGGCCATCCGATGTTGGAGATCTCCGTGCAGGTCAGCGGAACATCGGACTGACGCATCACTGCCAACACTTCCTC
>CAVIUM010000184.1:0-2578 GCA_963645865.1 Lachnospiraceae bacterium | reverse complement strand
GGCGGGTTTCTCACGCTATGACGAGGTGTCGAAGACGGTCCTCGTCAGGCCCGGTCGCAGGGGACAGGCCAGACTGCATCTCTGGGAGATGAAAGAATGGCACCGTCGGCCCCATCTGGGGCAGGTTGGGGGAAGACCCCCGCATCGGCATCCTCAGCGGATGCGTCGATAGGTCATTCTGCGCTGAAGACCTCGACTGCATCCGACGGGGGGATCGCTCATCACGCGTGACCCCTCGGATGCATCGACCATCTGCGCAAGAACGAACGCATTCCCGGACCTCTCGGAGGTCCGTCCCTGCACGGCAGCAGGGGTACCGCCGTTACCCGTACGGCCAGGATTCGACCGGTCCGGCCCTAAGAAGCGTTGTGCATCTTCGACAAGTCTCGGAGATTGCGATTCTAAGAACCTGACTTTCCACGTTTCCACCGGAAAAGTGGAAACTGCGCACCCCCCTGCGGAACCCCTGCGCATATCCCTACGGGATATGGACGCGCTGGATACGTGCGAGAATTCGCACGGTTTTGCGGGGGTTTCCACTTTTCTTGCAGGGGGGTGCGGAAAAAGTGGAAATTGCCATGTTCCGGCACCCTGCGCTCCCGACACCTCGGAGGCGTCCGCATGAGCCGCAAGAAGCTCACCGCGAGGGACATGCGGATCAAGAACCTCGTCCTCTCGGGATGCTCCCGCAACCAGGTGGCCAGCATCCTCAACGTGGCCTCCTCGTCCGTATACAAGGCGGTCGAGAGGCTCGTCGACTACAAGGAGCTCCAATTGGTCGACGGGACGGTTTCTCCGGCGATCTACATCGACCCGAAGGACCCGCGCTACCAATCCCCTAAAGGGGATTGCGGCGGGAAAAGTGGAAACCGCGGGGAGTTAGCCGCGACCTTCCACCTTCCTGGCGTTGCGGGCACCCCGTCGCAGGGGGGCGATGATTGCGAATCGGACACTAACGGGGATAGTCCGGAACAGCCCGTCATCTCGTCGGATCGGACATGCCCGGAGGGGTACGCCGCCGCCCATCTCAACGGCCTCGTCAAGATGACCGTCGAGGAGGTCGGGTCCTTCGAGTCCCTGCGGTTCAACGACCGCATCGTCGGGGAATGGGCTTCCGAGCCTTCGGAGCTCAACGGCAGCCGCCAGTGGCGGGGTCAGTTGGACCTGTTCGGCCAGAGGATGACCTTCCAGTTCCGGCAGGGCATCCGCACCGGCAACCGGTTCTTCTACTTCCACCCGGAGAGGGTGTTCGTAGACGTCTCCCGCTACCACCAGAACAACATCTCCCGCGTCTTCATCGGACGCGCCGACGCCGTCTCCGCCATCCTGGCGAGGAACGGCTGGAAGCTCTCCGAGCCGACGATCGAGGGGGAGATCCACATGGCGTGGCCCGGCCACCCGGCCACGCGCCAAGTGAACCGCCGCATCCACATCGAGGGAGCCGACGTCGTCACGGACAACAGCCCGGGATACGCCGAGCTGGAGATGGAGCATTTCGGGGAGAGCGACGAGGACTGGGCGAAGGCCCGCGCCATCGCCAACTTCCCGACGATGCTCGTAGCTCACGACGAGGCCATCGGCGAGCTCAGGGAGGGGGACGATTCGCTCTCCGCGCGTCTCGGTTCCGTGGAAGGCCTCACCGCCCGCATCGTCGGCGTTCTGGAGCACCACTCCGACATGATTCACCGCACCGCGTCCGTTTTCGAGGACCAGGCGCGCATCAACGTCTGCCAGGCGGAGATCAACGCATCCGCGCTGGCCCGCTCGCACGAGCACACTTATCAAACCGATTCCGACGGGCCCCAGGTCCCGTCGTCGCAGATCCCGGAGGGATATCATTGACGAACAAGACATTCGCTACTCAGGGGAGTCCCTATTTCCGCACCGAGGACTCCGTGAAGAGATCGTACAACGCCGCGACCCGCGCCGTCGGCGCGTACGATCTGCTGAAGAAGGACCACGCCGGCGTCTCGGCGTGCGACAGGAAGGAGCAGTTCAACAGGCTGTATTCCGCAGCGGGGGAACTCTGCCAGGAGTCGTCCAGGCTCAGGGAGAGGGTGGCCATCGCGGCCGCATTCGAAGGCATCGTCCTGGAGGGAGCATGATGGATTCCGATGCGGTCTGCAACGACTTCCATCTGAGGATGACCGTCGCGACGACGGAGCACGAGCGCTTCGGCCAGCTGCTGTCCGTCCTGGTCCCAACGCCGGAGACCGTCGTGAAGCCTCAGAACCTCACCGCGATCAACGACGCGAAGAACATCCTCACCGAGGCGATCGGCGCCGTCTGCGAAGCATACGGCCAGCTGGACGACTGCGACGATCTGGACCCCGACGAGGCCCGCGTGATGGACGATGCGTTCGCCACCGTCCAGAGATGGAACGAGGAGGTCGAGATGGTCATGGTCCAGATCCAGCAGGTTGTTTGGGACAGCCAGCACGGGCACATCAGGCGCCTGATCTCGGGGACCCGCAACCGTTCCGGCGGAAGGGCCCACGTCAAGCCGAAGGAAGAGGAGGCCGACACGGAATGCGAGGTCTTCGATTCGGAGGATTTCACGGAAGAGCCCGTCGAGGAG
>CAVIUM010000183.1:0-2683 GCA_963645865.1 Lachnospiraceae bacterium | reverse complement strand
CCCACAGATTGATAAACACCGTCTGTAATCAACCCGTCAAACAACGCGCCAATTTGTCTGGCATCATACTTACGGTCATGATTCAGACTGTTATAAAAGCCATATGTTAGGCTCAAGTTTATCCCTCCTCTATATCGTTGTCCATATATGGAATGCCTCTACGTAATTTGGCGTGGCCCACGGCCCAAACCCGATGTAATAAGATCCGTTCAGGTCGGAAATATCAATCTCAGTGTGGCCACCACCGGCAATCGAGATAAATACGTCCTTAACAGGCTTGGACGCTTCTGTAGTAGCGGGAGATTGAGAATTCTCAACGATGTAAATACGACCGTTGCCAATGATATCGGCTTGCAAAAGATTCCATTTTGAAAGATCGATCTTCTTTGTGGTGACGAACCAAGCGGATGCCCGATTCCATTCGGCTCCGCTCGTGTCCTCTGGAGCCAAACGAAGAATATTTCCGACTTCGAATGTGAATTTCGCCCCATCGGGGTCATTAATCGTCCATCCCCCAGTCCGGACACGACATTGATCTCCGTTATAGAATAGATCGGAAGCGGCGCTGGATTTCTCCGCCTCGAAGGTTGGATAGCAGGAAATCCCACTGGAATCCTGGGACCATATAATCTCCTTAACATAAGACGGACCCTGCATACCGTAAGCATTCGACGCCTGGATCAGATCCCCAAGAAAGAAATCCTTTCCATACGCAAACACATTACCGTAATCGACTTCTCCCTCAAACTTTTCTTCAATCGGATTATCGCCAAGCTCTTTGAGACCTCTTTGGGCCAACAGATTCTTGTATTCGTCGTCCGTATACTCAACCTCATGGGTATCCTTTGTCGGAACATCGCTGCCCTCAACGTGCATTTCCCTTCTCGTGATCCCTTCTGCCGTTCCAGATACCGCGGTATACTCCGTCTCATCCTCTTCCCCTTCTTTTGTACGACTTGCTGTAACAAGGCATACATTTTTGTAATCTATTCGAGAAGATGAATATTCGCTTGAGATAATGTTTTCAAAATTTGGAGCAAAGACGACATAGGAATTCTCAGATTGGGCATAGCTTCTGTCAACCCCAGCATAGAGCTGGAACACAAGCTCTTTCTCGCTGTTCAAGGTAATCTTGAAACAGATCTTGTATTCGTCACAGACATCCTTGATTGTGTCGTAAAGATTGTCCCCAGCCGTGCACTCCCGGCTAAGTACCATGGATGTAATTATTGGATCGGTACTTTCCTCAAATACAAAATTCGGAATTTTTCGTTCCGTAATTGTTGGAGATATAATCGCATCGGTAATGATCTTCTTGATTCCATCCTGAAGTGATCCGCTGAGAATCGTTTCCTCCCATATAATTCGTCTCTGTAGAATGGATTCCAAAGAGTTTCCGGAGACAATAAACGTATCCCCATCGTCCCCTTCGGACTTCAGTTCCACCTTTTCGATAATCATCAGGTGCTCGGATTCCGGATTCTCCACGAAATTATCTTCAACACAGTCTCGAATATTCGCCTCTGTGGGAAAACAATTCATCTCAAAGTCCCCGTATTCCCTGGCTCTGTCTGTCCAGATCAAAGACTTGAAGGTATCCAGTGCCGATATGCGCTCAAAGTTTGCGTTCAAAATATAAACAAACATAGATCAGATACCCTCATACAAAATTTCATTTTCGATCCGGAATTCCAGATTCCGAATACCCTCATCGGCAGTATACGCAAACAGATTGTCGCCTTTCTTTAGCTCAAACCAATCTGCATTCTTGTCGATCTGGTTCAGAATATTGGAATACATACCATCTCGAAGCATTCGTACGTATTTTGAATTTTTGACCGTGCTGATGATAATATCATCTCCGGTCAGGATGTCACACTTAATCTTCATGCTTTCGCCCGTATCCAGATTGTAAACAGAAACATTTTTCGCCGGACCCAGAGCGTGAATCACAATAAGAACACCGGTTTCCTGATCGCCGTTGTAGACAACATTTGCCTCTGTAACGAGATGTACCTCGCCCATCTCAAGAACCGGATCTTCTCCCTCATTCTCAAAGGGGAACTCAAAAACCGGCTCCTCTCCATAGAACATAACGGTATTATTGCCGTCCGCTCTTGTGAAGAATGGATACGGACAAACAATGGAGATCTGCATTGTTTCCTCAGCGGAGAAAATATCGGGCTCATTGCTTTCTGTATAGCCAAGGATCCTGCCATGCCGCTGATCTGTGATGATCTCAAATGTTAAGGACTTCTTCAGCGGAAAATACTTGTATATATTCTGCCGAAGTGCCTCAATCTTTGCTGCGTCGGATCCCATAAGTTTCAATTTCAGCACAATATTTCTGGAATTGGCCCGAGCCGAATTGTAGATGCTCCCATCATTGGTTGTTGCATTAGTCGTGCTGATGGTTGCCTTATTCGGCCCGAGCCCGGTGATGGACATTACGGCATATCCCGAACTATACGGGTCCGCCAGATCCAGAGTCAGTGACTCGCCACGATAGTTTGTGATAATAACCGTCTTAATCATGTTTTCTTAATCAGCCCTTTCACCGTATCCAGTTGGTTTCTTGTCTGACGATAGATTTCTACCGCAGACAGAGATTTCGGAGAATAGTTATTCTGTGTCAGATTGACCGTCGCGTATCCTCCACCCGCAACGGAATCCTGCTCGTAAG
>CAVIUM010000182.1:0-2697 GCA_963645865.1 Lachnospiraceae bacterium | reverse complement strand
TTGGAAGAGGTTTCGGGGGACATCAGAAGCCTCCGTATAGGACGAACGTGACGATGGCCAATATCGCGAACAGGACCGCGGGGAATCCGAGGAACACTATCCCGGTGAAGACCAGCGCGACGATCGAGATGATGGCTAGAACCGCTAAGACGATCCATGCGAAGGAGAGCACGTCCCCGGAGCCGGAACCCTCCGTCCAATGTGCGGTGAGGGTGATATCCTTGGTAACGGGTGCGGAGAAATCGTACCTCGAATCCCCGACGTACCATCCGTCGAACTTGTACCCGTCCTTGGACGGGTCCTCCGGCTGGACGACCTTGTCCCCATCCCTGACGGACTGCGATGCGATCGTACCGTTCCCGCCGTTCAGGTCGAACGAGACGGTCCACGCGCGCGTCCAGTGGGCGGTGAGGGTGATGTCGGATTTGATCGGGGTGGAGAAGTCGAACTCCTTACCGTCGAGGTACCATCCGTCGAAGGCGTAGCCCGACCTGGTTAGGTCGGAAGGCCTGTCGACGGTCCTCCCGTCGACGACGACCTTGTCGGATTCGGTTCCGAGTCCGCCGTTGTAGTCCAGCTTCACGGTGTGATAGACGCCCTTCCATCCTGCGTAGAGGGTGATGTGCTCCTCGACCTCGGATGTCCAGTCGAACAGCTTGGTACAGTCCTTGTCGGTGTACCATCCGGTGAACTCCAGGCCGTCGTTGGTCGGGTCCGCGGGCTCGGTCGGGACGTAATGCGAAGCGGTCCCGACGATGGGCTCGACTGAGGATCCCCCTCTGGAATCGAAGGTGACGACGGGATACCCGTGGATGTGATAGAGGTAGGTGAGCCTGGATTCGCCGTCGTGGGTTCCGTCGGCATCGGTGTAGACGTTGCGCATGGTGGCCGTGACGATGTAGTCGCCCTTGGCCGAGTACGTATGCTCGACGGTGCCGTTGGGGTTTTCGGATGTCAGCGTAACGGTCTGATGCTCGGAGCCGTCGCCGAAATCCCATTCGACCTTCTCGACCTGATCGGGCTTGTCGAGCCACATGGTCACGGTGTATCCGTAGAGATCGTGCTCGCCGTCGTAATCCGCGGGATCCGCCATGACGGAGGGCACCGCCAGCAGCGCTGCCAGGGCGGCGATGACCGCCGCCCCCAGCGCCAGGACGGTGCGCCTGTCCGCGGAGGATAGGATGTGTCCTGTCGCTGTCATCTCCTCACCTCACGTAGGCGTTGATGCCGGTCGCACTGGGCGTGGAGGTGAAGCTCAGCTTCGAGAACACAGTCAGGGTGACGTCCTTGGTGATGGACTGTCCTCCTGCGGAGGTCACAGTCAGGGTGACCTTCTCGCCGTTCCCGGCCCCGTCGCCGATGGTCCCGGTGTACGAGATGTTCAGGTTGCCGTCGGAGAAGGTCAGGGCGTTGTTGTAGTTCTTGGAGAGCTCGACCCCGTTGGAGGAACCTCCCGTTATGGTGTAGGCTTCGGAGTTGGCGTGGCCGTCGTAGGAGACGAGGGTATCGGATCCGGTGATGGCCAGGGTGTCCTCGACGATGTAGGAGACCTCCTTCTCGACCTCCTGGGTGTAGACGGTGGTGGCGACGACGGTGACGGTCCCCTCGAGGGTGACCGCGGCGGTCCCGTCGATGGTTATGACTCCGGTGTTCTCGTCGATGGAGATCCCGGTCACGGGGGTCTTCAGGGAATAGGTGATGGCGGAATGCGCGGTCGTGGACGGCACCATGGCGGCGCTGGAGACGGTGTCCTCGTTCCCGGTGTAGGTGGGCTTGATGGTGACATCGCCGAGGGTGAAAACAGGCTCGTAGCGGATGGTGACGACCTTGGTGGCGGTCTGCTCGGTCTCGAGGGTGGTGTCGCTGGTACCGGTGAGTGTGACGACGGACTCGCCGCTCTCGATCCCCGTGTACTTCCCGGAGATGGCTCCGGTAGCGGGATCGAGGTTCAGTCCTGCTGGCAGGGACTTGTCGGCCTGCCAGGTGACGTTGAGGTCCTCGGGCTCGACGATCGCGTCGGAGGAGACGGACTTCCCGCCGATGGCGTTGATGGTCTGCGCCTCTCCGTTCACGATCTTGCTGTAGACGGTGAATGTGATCGTCAGCTCCTTGGACTCGCCGAGGGGGGTGGAGGCTTTCACCTTGACGACGTTCTGCCCGGTCTGGGTGGGATTCCCGGAGACCTTCTTCTCCGATGCCGAGAACGTCATTCCGGCGGGGATTGAGACCTCGGTCCAGGTGACCTCTCCGACCCCTCCGGAGGACTTCAGCTCGAACTCCTTGGCTGCTCCGAGTATGATGGCGTTGATGGATCCGGCGTAGTCCACGTCCAGCGGGGCCCCGACGACGATCCTGATGTACTGGTTGGCGGTCTGTCCGGTGGTGGCGTGGGTCGCCAGAAGGACGAGGTTGTAGGAACCCTGCGCCTGGTTCTTGGGGATGTCGACGGTGACCTTGTGGCCGTCTATATTGACTATCCCTTCGCCGAGGTCGTTGACCGGAGCGGTCAGGACGACCCCTGCGGTCAGATCGGCGGGGTATGTGGTGGTGTAGCTCCAGGTGTAGCCGGGAGCTATCTTGATCTCCGTGGGGGTCCCGTAGGTGTCCGTCAAATCCTCCCCCGCGGCGTTGGCGTCCGAGCAGACGAACGCGCCGCAGAGCATGAGGGCCAGGACGGCCAATGCGAACGGGGCCTTG
>CAVIUM010000181.1:0-2709 GCA_963645865.1 Lachnospiraceae bacterium | reverse complement strand
TGGATCATGATACCACGGACCCGCCATCTACCGAGAACTCGCCCCGGGATGACTTTTACTCTGTTAGCCCGACCCATCCTTAAACATTGTCATCTGGGCCGGAGCATCCACGACGGCATTTCACAAGGTCGGTCCCCTCGAATCCGAACCTGTCTATCCACTCCAGGATGTCATCCATTATGGGCTTCAACGCCTGTCCGGCGGGCGTTAGGGAATATCCGACCCTCACCGGGATCTCCGGATATTGGATACGGATGACGAGGCCTGTGCCCTCCAGCTCCTTGAGCCTCGCCGACAACATGGCCGAGGTGATGCCTGGAATAGCGGCCTTGATCTCCCCGAACCTGAGCTCGCCGCCCTTCGCAAGCATGACATAAAGGATCGGCGTCGTCCATTTCCCAGAAAGAAAGCTGAGCCTCCCGATCGTATCCCTGAACCCGTCCCAATCGGAATGGGACGGTTCGTCCGAGCGAACCATGTTCGTTCAAAATAACTACCTAGTATAATTATCATACCATTCATCACAGAAACATGACTGAAAGAAGCATCAGGATTGATGTGATGCACTGCGGAAGCGTGTGCGTGTCCCCATACTTGCCGTTCGGTGGGGACGGTTGCGGCATCCTCAAGGCGTCCGGCCTCACCACTGAGAAGAAGGACAGGATCTGGCTCCCGGTGTCCTCGTACCTCATCAGGCATCCGGAAGGGATGCTGCTCTTCGACTGCGGGTGGCATCGCGAGATGAGTCCCGAAGGGACATACGACAAACGCGCCCAGATCCGTCACATGTCCAGAACGCTCTACATGGTCAACCAGGGGATCCTCCCCGAGGGGGAGGCGGTGGACGAGCAGTTGGCCCGCATGGGAATCTCCCCCAGTGACCTGGACTGCGTCATACTCTCCCATCTGGACGTGGACCACGTCAGCGGTCTGAAGCTCGTTAGAGACGCGAAACGCATCCTCGTCTCCGAAGACGAGGTGGAATGCGCGAGGAGGCACAAGGTGCGGTACGCCCCATCCATGTGGAAGGGCGTCGATATGGAGACTTTCTCGTTCGATGAGAAGGGAATCGGTCCATTCGGAATGTCCAAGGACCTGTTCGGGGACGGTACTGTGCAGATGGTCGGCATCCCGGGTCATTCGGACGGTCTGATCGCGCTGAAAATCTCGAACGGAGACAGGTTCGTGCTCCTGTTCTCCGACGGGGGATACGCTACTAGTAGACCGTTCGCTTAATCCGTATACAAATCAAACTTCAATCTCGTCCATCTTGTAAGTCCATCTGTAGACGACGGGCTCCTCGTTCACCCTGTCGATGTATCTGTAGATGCGGTCCTCCAGCTCCTCGTAGGAGCTCGCTCTGATGCCTTTGAGGACCGTCTTGGCCATCTTCCCGAAGAAGGATTCTATGAGATTCAGCCAGGAACCGTGCTTCGGAGTGAACACGAAGACGAACCTGTCCTGCTTGGTCTCGAGATACTCCATGACCTCCTTCGACCGATGGGCCGAATGGTTGTCCAGTATCACGCGGATCTGGGAGTACTGGGGGTACTTCTCGTCGAGGATCTCCAGGAAGTCGATGAAATCCCTGCTCGTGTGGGTCCTGCGGACCAGCGGCACCACGGTGCCGTCGTTCAGATTGAGACCGGCCAGCAGGGATAACGTCCCGTGCCTGATGTACTCGTAGTCGCGGGCCACGCATCCGTGGCCCTTCTCCGGATCCGGCATCAGGTCCGGAGCGGTGCCTTCGAGGATCTGGATTCCCGGTTTCTCGTCGAAGGAGAACGTGGGCATGTCCGGATCCTCGCCGGAATCCATCGTGATCTGGATCTCCTTGTAGAGGATGAGCAGCCTGTCCATCTTCTCCTTGAATTCCGGATCCCTGTTCTCCAGATAGTACGTGATCCTGTGGGGCTTGATCTCCATCTCCTCCAGGATGTCGTGGACCGTCGATTTCGACACGTTCCTGAGATTCGGATAATGGTCGTCGACGCAGTGCTCCCGGATGTGCCTGCGGAGGAGCTCCAACGTCCACAATTCCTCGCTGTAGCCGTGATCAACGGGCTTGGTGCATGCCAGATGGGCCACGTACGCCTTGTCGTTGCCATCTATCTGAGCGGGTCTCCCGGACCTGGGAAGGTCGTTGAGGGCCTCGATCGGACCGAATGCCTTGCATTTCTGCATCGTCTTCTGCACGACGAGCCTGTCGATTCCGAGCTGTTTCGCTATGTCGGTGTTCGAGATCCCATCCTCGTACAGCAGCATGATCTTGGACCGGGTGACCCTGCGGACCTCCTCCGAACGGCTGCCCGCTATCCGCTGGAGTTCTGCGCGTTCCTCGTTCGTCAGAATAAGTTGGAAAGATTTCGGCCTTGCCATCTTGCACACCTCATATGGGTGTGCATAGAAAGGGTTTGTATGATAATTAGATTACGTATTTTGCGAACACTCTACTAGGTCCTGGAAGGAGATGATCCGCCCCGGAATCTCCATGGATCCCGAGAGACAGATGACGTCGCTGAGATGGATCCGCGAGCAGAGCCTCGACCCTAACTGCGTCGAATCGCTGGCCAACCACGATCCCGACGTGGCGTCCCATTCGATTGAACTCCGATCGACGCACCATGAACGGCGCATCGTGCCCCGGGATCACCACATCGGCGAAATCCCTGATGCGGTCGATGCTCTCCAGCGCCAGCCTGCGGTCGG
>CAVIUM010000180.1:0-2805 GCA_963645865.1 Lachnospiraceae bacterium | reverse complement strand
CCAGGTTGTACATTATAACGGCCGGACCGGATATCGAATCATGGGCAGAATCAGGATGTGGCCTACCTGGTATGAGATGAACGGCGGATGCTACCCGTCGGTCCAGCATGACGAAACCGACCTCCGCTTTTTCAGGAACGTGTTCCTCTATTTCGGAATCAACGTCCCGAATGATGAGGATGCGGCCATCAAGGACCTGCTGGCGATGGCCCGTGAGGGCAATACCAACGCCGCCGACATGATCTCATACGCCATCGGATACGAGCCGGATTCGTTCAAGGTCCGTTGCGCGGCCAGACCCCCTGAGTTCAGGGAGAACCAGATTCGTTTCTGGGAGGAGAACGGCATGGACTGGGACGAGACGATGCTGTACAGCCGCGTCCCCGCCCGCCGTATGCTGGAAGGCAGTCCGGAATGGAGGCTGCTGGCGATGTTCGCCGCGATCGACGGCTCCGGGCATCGTTGCACCGGCGGGGACGACGTATACGAGGATGATGTCGTCCTCATCCGGCCGTACCCGCCCGATGGGGACGAACCCACGCTGGTCTTCAAGCCGTCCGGCTATTCGATGCAATGGTACAAGTATCCTTGGCGCAGCCCCCTTCAGAGCGAGAATCTTTCGATGGGGGAGATCAGGCGCATCCTGAGGCTGGCCGTGGAGCACATCGCATACGGGCGCAAGATTCCGAACGGGACCACATCGGAGATACTGGCCCTTCCGCAGAGGTATCTGTACGACCTGCCGGGGGGCATCGCCCGCGATCTGTTCGAGACGGCCCTTGGAGCTCCGACGAACCGGACGGAGGATGTCACGGATTGGTGAGATCGGACTTAAGTATCCGAGGTTCCATCGAGGATGCGAACGGACCGGTCGCCCGATGCGGCGGCCGCAAGGGTTTCATCCTCAGCGGTTCGGCCGGAAGCCGGATTGCTCCGAGGGTTGGGGCGAGCAATAGGAAGTGGACGCCCCGGCCCTCCTTTTTCATCCGATATCGCCGATGCTGGGATGGGGATTGGGGCCGGCAGCGGATAAATAGCTTCATGGTAATGACATTCCATGAAGAAGTTAGGACGGATTGCCAGCCGTTCCGTGAAAACGCAGAGCGTTCAGGAAGTGGTTGGCGAATTTTACAAGACGTTCAACAACCCGGGGACATGGATAATCGCCGATGCCGTGGATATCGTCGTAGAGACCTGTTCCCCGAAGGCGATCTACATCTACGGTCCCACCGCCAAGGGATATGTTTACGGCCGCATGGTCAACCTCCTGGTCATCGTGGATGGAGGGGACACCAGGAAGATCTGGGACGATGTGACATGGGCGCTGACGGACAGATTCATCGACGGGAATGTGAGCGTGTACACGTCCGAAATGTTCGAAGAGTACCGCGACAACAGCTACACCGTGGCGTATGATGCGGTGAAAACGGGGCGTCTCGTTTATGCCGTTTAAAAACATCTCATTCAAATGATTCCCACATCTGTGAAACCTCAAATGTGACAGAGATGGCAGGACAGTCTCAGAATGTGTTGGTTAAAGGTGTAAAGCCGGGGGATTTCCCGGCATGTTTCATCATGCAGCGGGTTCGGAGATCGTTTACGCCTCACCTCCCCCAGCTTCTCCGAGTAGACCACTTCGCCATCCTCGTCCGGCTTCCTGTTCAGCGCGAGAGCCAATCCGGCTATCCCCACAACCAGGCTCCCCAGCGATATCCCCAGGGATGCGTTGTCGCGGAGTTCGCGCTTCTGCGTCTTGGTCAGCGCCAACGGGACACCTCCTCGCGGTCTTCGGAGCCTTCTTCACGTACGGGCATTGGGAGCATGCGGATGCCGTGCATTTGGAACAGGGAAGGACGGTCGCGCCGCATCTCGGACACTGGGCGGCCTTCATGCCGGACATCCTCATCGGCTCCCAGCAGGATTGGCACGATTCCCAGAACCTCACCGCCATCGCGCCCGCCTCTTCACGAATCTGCCGTCGGATCCCCTGGCAGGCGGCAGCTTCCTCCCGCTGTCGGCGTTGGGGATCCTCCTCGGCCTGCGCTTGGCCACGGGAACCGCATCGCAGGTGTGGCGGGACCAGTCCAGCATATCCGGCGGGATGGAATCGAACCTCTTCTCCGGGAAGCAGAACGTCACATCCACCTCCTCCCCGTCCATCATGCCGGACGCCCACAGCATCACCTGCCCGTCCGTGCGGGACATGACCGTCGCAGGTCCATCGAGGAACACGTCGCGCCCGTCGAACCTCACCCTCCCTCCGGGAACATCGAACCTCTGCCCTTTGACAGCGAGGGACGAGCAATCCGGATTGCTCCACCATGCGTCCAGACGGCGGGGTCTCATCTCCTCCCTCCCTTCGCCTGCGCCTTGACCGCCGGCTTCCTTCTCTCAGGCAGGACCTCTTCCTTACGGAGATCCTTCACGTACCCCAGCGCGGACTTCCTGCCCTTGTACTTCAGCCTGGAGATCGTGGTGTCGTCGAAGTTCTCCTCCACCGTGTCCATCAGGCGCTTGCCCTTCTTCGGCTTCGAATCCTTCCCCAGACCTCCCGTCAGCAGCTTCCTGTCCGCATCGAACGCCGCGTACGGATCGTCCTGCTTCGGTATCCTCCAGTAGTACCCGCAATGGGTCCTCGTCAGCTCCCTGGTCCTTCCCGTCGTCTCCGCTACGTTCGCCGCTTCTTCCAACGTGACCCTCGAATCGTAGTTCGACTGGAAGTACGACGGCACCTCCCTGCCGTCGGCGTCGATGTTCATCGGCGTTTTGGTCAGTCCCGTCCTGGATGGGTCCACCGCCCTGAGA
>CAVIUM010000179.1:0-2815 GCA_963645865.1 Lachnospiraceae bacterium | reverse complement strand
ATCCTGGTCGTCATCCTCGCGGTCATCGTCGCGATGCGCCTGATGAGGTCTTGATCTTAGAGTAATCTGAAGAGGAATCAACGAGGAACCTGAAGATCAAACACAGGGGGTCCTTCCGGACCCCCTCATCGACCGGATCCCCATGAACCTGAACAGCAAACCGAGTCCGCTCCAGCGGACGCTCTCATCAACCCGTCCCTCCGGGACGGGCCTCATTCTCGCGCTCGCTTCACTGAATCGGATATGACGCTAAACCGGGCATCCGCTGTTTCGTGTGTATTCTCCGGAGCCCTTCCTTACGTCCGGGCGGTCTCTCCCGTCCCGGACGGTCCTTGATCCCATGCCGTCCGTTCCGGATGATCGTGAGGTGGTCTTTACCCCGCCCCTGCGGGGCGGGAACGGGGCTGTCCGCGGGCGATCGGGGCCCATCGGAGCGGTTCCGTAAGTACGGAAACATACTCCGGTACGAACACGTATCCCGAACGTGGGGGGCGATGCGCCTTATATCGTACGTTTCTGTACTTCGAATCGCGCAGAGGTCCATACGGTTGGAGAGAGCCGGACCTCCTGTGCGAGCACCGGATCAACGCGATCCGGGAGGAATACACACATGAAAAGCGAAAGCAAGATTGCCATGGGGGGGTCGAATAGGAGCGACCTCTTGCGAGGTCGCCCCCTTCTAAGAACCGTACGTGCGACTTTCACCGCATACGGCTCAAGCCGAATCCACCCATTCCTGGGCGGTGATGGCTTCAGAGCGTTTCCTTTCTCGTTCTTTTGCTTCTTCTTGCACCGTTGCGCTTCCTTTCGGCGAAGTACGCCTTATCGATGTACGGGTTCATGCCGTTCTTCACCTTGGCATGCCGACGAATCGGCATGTCCTTAGGGGACCACAGGACCTTCTCATCGGAGGCGAACACCCAATTGTTCTCACCGACCTTCCGCCAGTACCTGCGGAGCACCCAGTACCTCGCCTTGCGCGAGTGCCTGCGGTGCGCCCACTGGTACAGGACATGGTAGATGTAATCGTGGAGGGCCGAGAACGTCTTCTTGGCGCAGTTCTTGCAGTGGTACAGGCACCACCCGTACACCTTGGGGTTCAGGGTGTCGATGATATCGTCCTGGGTCTTGGCCTTGCCCTTCCCCAGCACCACATCTCGTATCTCCGCCTTGATCTCCTCGAATGCGCGCTTCGAAGGTTTGATAACCAGCTTACCGGAATACTTCCTGAAGTTGAAGCTCAGGAAGTCGAAGCCGTCGTCGATGTGGGTGACGAGGGTCTTCTCCAGCGACAGCTCCAGACCCCGTTCCGCCAGGAACGGTATCAGGAGCTGCTCCACGTCCTCCGCGATCTCGCGGGTCGGCGCGACCACGACGAAATCATCCGCATATCTCACGAGGTTGACGCCTCTCGGATATTGGGCCTTGATGAGTCCCTCCATCCCGTTGAGCGCCAGGTTGGCCAGCGTCGGGCTTATGGGACCGCCCTGCGGGGTCCCCTCGTCCGTCGGGAAGAGCTTCTTCTGGTAGACGTATCCCGCATCCAGGAATTCCTTCAGGATGCGCTTCTCCATCGGGATGTTCTCCATCAGCCAATCGTGCGATATGTGGTCGAAGCACCCGCGGATGTCCCCTTCCAGAATCCAGGTCGGGGAATCCTTGCGGGACAACAGCTTGAAGAGCTGTTCGCAGGCATCCTGGCACGACCTCCCCCTGCGGAAACCGTAGGAGTTGGGGTCGGCCACCGCCTCGTGTATCGGGTCCAGCGCCAGCAGATAAAGCGTCTGCATGGCGCGGTCGAACATGCACGGTATGCCCAGCGGTCTCTTCTTCCCGTTCTTCTTGTCGATGTATATCCTGCGCAACGGGGTCGCGCTGAAATGAGCGGGATCGAGCTGTCTCACCGCACGCATCTTGTCGGAGTCCTTCTTCCACTTCTCGTTGTCCACTCCAGCGGTCTTGGACCCCTTGCTCTGCGCAACGGTCCGCACGGCCAGCGCCTTCGCGTCGAAGCTGTGCGTCAAAAGGTACGAGAATTTCGCCACATCCCTGTGGCGCTCTTCTGCCATCGCCTTGGAAATCTTCGTCTGCATTCTGCCCACGTGCCTCTCGACGGATTGCCAGTCTATCGACTGCCACTCCCTCGCGAGTTCGTCGTCCGAGACCTCGCATGTCTGCGCTGTTGGCTCTTCGGATTCCGCTTCCTTCATGACGATTCCTTCCGATTGCGACTTTCGGTACGTCAGCATCCTTTCGGATTGCCCATGCGGGCTATCCCTCGCATTGCACGGGGGCGTTCGCTTCTTACCGAATCCTACTCCCTCCGGCCCGTCCCTGTCCCTCGCGGGTCGGTACCGCTCGCGCGGAGGCCGTAGGGGTTCCCATGTTCAGTTTGGAAGACAGTTGTGAACGGTTTAGGCGCCACCTTTGACCCGGGACGGCATCGTCTGTTCGTCGCTACGTTCCCCATTTTCGCGACCTGCGTCCGTACCGTTTTGGTTGGTGCGACCAATCCATTGCGCACCTCGGGGGATGACGGGCCTTGCGGTGATTCACATATGTTCGCCATGCCGTTCCTACCCAGGGACCCGCTCCGCGGATTCGGAGCTTCGCCCCCTTGTCCCGAAGACTCCGCACCCGCGGATTACTCCGCACGCACGCTTCGGTAGGGTCAGGCCGAACAGATGGCCAGGCTATCTCGTTTCTTCGTTCTTTCGATTCTTCGAATTTCGCAGTCCTCCAAACTGCCTCATGTCGTACGGGGGGCTGTCCAGTCCCGCAAACTCCTGGCGGCAATGGCCGTCCTGGCCGTCGC
>CAVIUM010000178.1:0-2854 GCA_963645865.1 Lachnospiraceae bacterium | reverse complement strand
GGTTCTCAACGCAATTCGGCTGATAGTCGAGTTGCTCTAAACCTCTTACGACCGTCCCTATCTGGGTCGGTCGGCTTCGGTTCATATCCTTCATGGTCTCCCCGATATTTAAGACAAGTCATCTCGTCGGATCCGCCGTCAGAAGATGGAATCGGGACTCGATCCTGCAGATGTCGCTATTATGCACGGACGGAATCCGCTTGACAAGGGGGATCGGCCTCCATTCATCTATTTCGAGATCGGGTACCAGGGAGAAGTCCGACCCTATCGTCCTTCATCTAGCGGACCGGACTCCGTTCCCCGGAGGAGGCGATTTCTCGCCGACGAAGAGGAGGACGGAGCCCCGTTATCATCTCCAAAAGCTCACTCCGTTCCCCGGTTCTCCATGTTTTCCCCTGTATATAACGCCGGTCATCCCCGTCAACATATTGTGAAACACCATGCGGGAACGGCATCTGTCGGTCGTCCCGATAGGTCCCGTTTCGGACCCGAACCGCATATGAATCCGAACAAGGTGAGGCGCTTGATGAGGTTCCATTCGGACCGTATCATGTCACCGATCGACTTCCAGACGTCTGTCGTAGGTCCTTCCCAGAACGGTATACGGGCATACGAGTTCGGGGCAGACCCCGCCGGAATCCTCTATGGCTCTCCGTAGGAATTCCACACGGACGGCCACGTTCGGCAGTCCATCCTTCCCGGGCAGATCCATGTATCCGTAGAGCGTCTCCCAACCACAGGATATCAGCTCCTCCAATTCGCACCTCTCGAACAGCTCGACTGCTTCCTCCACGGGGATGCGGTGGGCTTCGGCGAAGTACGATGCGGCGTAGCGCATCCTCTCTTTCTTCTCCTCGGGGGATACCTCGGGCATCGGCTGGTCGGAACGGTATTCGGGCATCCTGTCGATGACCATGTAGCTGTACCTGACGGGCAATTCCAACGGGGCGTTCTCAATCCCCATGTCTTCCACCGTCTGGCGCAGCAACGCGATGAACTTCTCCGGCGACATGTGGCTCAAGATGCCTGCATCGCTGAATCCTGCTTCCCTGAAACATCTGCCGAATCTCTCGCGGACGTACTCCTCATCGAGCCTGTGGGCTTCGGCGTAGCATCTGATGCAGTATTCGCACGCCTTCTCCGGGTCCGGTTCGGGTGGATCCATCTCTTCTCCTCCATGCGATTCCTTTCAAGGGTGTGTTCTCTAGGGGATGGCTGTTCACGGCTGTTTACGCATACGGTGGATGAGCTTCGAATTGGCCAGGATATATTCGGTCTCGGGGTCGCGTTCGGTCATCAGGCGCACATCCACGTATATCCCGAGCGTCCGCCAGCACTCGCCCATGAATGCCTGGATGTGCTTGGGATCCTGGGAATCGTCCAGCATGATCTGGATATCGTCCAACGGCTGGTACGTGCCTTCGTAGTATCCTCCGTACAGCCAGACGTCCCCGTACCCGTATTTGTCAGCCATTTCGGAGATCGTCCTCTCGATCTTGGCTACGGACGGCCCTCTCCGTCTCCTATTGCGTAACTTATCGAACATGGTATCGACACATCACTCGGTCCTCTCGTGCTCCACGACGCTCTCGGTCCAGATCCTGCGGAGGATGACCTTCCCGTCCTCCTGGCCGTACACGAGATAGAACTTCTCGTCGATGCGGCAGACGCGGTGCATCTGAAGGGGTTCCTTCAGCCCGTGGTCGTCGTACTCCGGCGGGATCTCCCCTCCGGCGGCCAGCATGCAGATGGTGTCCTCCAGCGATGCGAGGTCCAGCCCGCATCCCTTCAGTTGTTTCACATCCCTTCTGAATACGATGGTCTCCCGGACCTTGCGGGCGTATCTCGGGCGCGGGTGCATGCGGGATAACGGCCTGTGCCTGTGGTGTTTCGCGCATCTCCTGGCGGTGCGTTCGGCCTGGCGGACCGCCCGCATGGTGCGACGACCGGGATAGTATGCGACGCCGTCGATCACCTCGGCAGGCACGCGCTCCCGATGCGGCAGCAGTTTCATCGCTCGGTGTCCCTCTTTTCCATCAGGAGTTCTGCCAGGCGATCCAATTTCGATCCACTCGACTCGCGATCAACGGGTCTGCCGTCGGGGCCGATTTTGACGAGTCCTTCGAGTATGTCCTTGCCGTTCGGGATGGCCCAGAACGGAACGCCCTCCTTCATCTGCCTCATGACCTCGATCTTCTCGTCCAGGAGCTCCAGGGATGTCGGGTCGTAGTACCGGGCATACATTCCGAACTGGTCCTGCAGCTCGAAGAACATCATGGTGGCTTCCATGCGGACTAATTTCTTGATCTGCTCTTCGGTGATCTCCATGATCCCACCTTTCCGGCATCGCCATCGCCAGAGATGCGTGAGAAGCGGTACCGCCGACCGATATTTACGACGAGGCGGGATTTCATCCAAGGCGGTGCGCGAAACGTCAACACGTCCTGAGACGCTCGGAACGGCCGGTTCCCGAGTCCGTTCTCCTTCGTCTCCATCCGTACACATGGAACATGATCTGGTCCCAGTCCCTGTTGCCGGGTCCGTATTTGATCATGATCATGTATTGGAGCAGGAAGGAACCGCAGAAGTCCTCCATGGCGTCCTCCAACGTCGGACCGATCCCGTATGTGTAGGTCTCTCCGTTGAGCAGGAATATGTCGTTGTCATCCTCTATCAACACAACGGCTTCGATGGGGACGGCCAGATACAGGCGCTCCCCCTCGTAGTCGATCACGTCGAACTTGACGGTCGGGGGGAGGCCTGTTGGTCTGACGGTGGGTTTCTGGTGTCCATGCCTGCGGATCCAGTCGAACATGGTTTCCGGAAGAGGTTACGAAGGCGCGCTATTTGTGGT
>CAVIUM010000177.1:0-2858 GCA_963645865.1 Lachnospiraceae bacterium | reverse complement strand
TCGGGGTGTCGACGGGGTCAAGGACATCTCGAAGGAGAGGCTGAGCAGGTTCTACCTTGACTTCGACACATTCTCCCTATAAGCGCACGCACACGGGTGTGCGATTGAGGGCGATCGAAGGGTTCGAGGGATTCCCGGAGAAGTCGCGGCATGTAGCGAAGCGAGGAGGGCAAGGCTGAAGAAGTGCCGCCCTGCATGAGATTGTATGCACCAAACTCAACTCGCAGCGACGGCATTGGATGAGAGCCCCAACGACAATATATCGGTTCCGTACGGGCTCATACGGACGGTCAGGCACTATCTCGAATTCGTGGGGCTCCTGAGGTACATACGCGGGCTCAAGACCAAGGGAATCAAGCTCGACAGCATCGTCCTGGCGTTGGCCGTGTTCACCATGCACGCCTCGAACTCCATGAACGCCTGCTCGTCCTGGCTGGCCAATCCGAGGGTGAAGCGCCAATTGGGGTTCTCGGAGAAGGACCAGATCTCGCAGAAGACGATCAACAGGGCGATCAACATCCTCGGACAGGAACGCGAAGGCATCATCACGGCCCTGTGGAACGGCATACGGAGACGGTTCGAGATAGACGACTACGACATCGATGTGGACGGATCGGCCATCGTCCTGTACGGCCCCAAGGCGGAGATGGGCGCCGTGGGGCATCCGAGGGACAAGAACGTCGGGAAGCTGCAGGTGGAGTTCATGGTCGCCCAGCTGGCCCAGCTGGGGGTGCCCATCTACATCAAGCCGTACAAGGGGAACACCTCGGACGAGGCGCAGTACCGGGACTGCATCCCGGAACTGGCCGGCCTCATCTCCGGTCAGGGGCTCCATGTCCTCGATCCGATGAAGGCGAAGGAGCTCCCCGATCCGAAGGGATCCGGGGGCGCGGACGGGTCGACGGAGCAGAAGGAGGCCGAGAGGGCCATGGCCGCCATAGCGGCGGTGGCGATGCTCGGAGCGACCATCGTCGCGGACAACGGGGCGGCCTCGGAGAACAACATCTCGCGCACCAGGAGGTGCGGATTCGGCAGCATCACGAGGGTCAAGCTGAACAAGGTCGACGACAAGCACATCCGCGAATGCAAGTCGGAATTCATCCAGCTGGGGGACGGCATGATGTGCTACGTCCACGAGTTCAAGAACGGCAAGACCAACTACCTGTTCTTCTCCAAGGCCCTGTTCGACCTGAACCGCCAGAACGCCGATGCGAGGTTCGAGAGGAACATGAAGCTCTACGAGGAGGTCAAGTCCGGGAAGTTCAACAAGTCCGACCTGGTGAAGGTCAAGAAGGTCTCGGGCGTCCACATCGATGTGCGCATCTCGGTCCAGACGCAGATCGGACCTCTCTCCGAGACCGAGAGGAAGAGGTTCATCAGGCAGAAGATACTGGGCCCGAGATGCGGGTTTTTCAAGCTCCAGAGCGACGTCCGTTTGACACCTCAGGAGGTGCTCAGGAGATACCGCAAGAGGGCCGGGATAGAGTGCGTGATCTCGTCCCTGAAGAGGGTCACGGGCATCAAGCCTCTCCGCGTATGGAAGGGGGACAGCATCGACGGATGCATGGTGCTGGCCCTGCTGTGCGAAGCTGCGTTGGCGATGGCCCGCTACTGCATGAAGGGGAAGGTGGTGGAGACCGTCGCTCCCGACGGCACGGTGAAGAAGAAGGTCGTCAAGCCGAACACGGAATCCATCGTCCGGTCGCTGAACCATTTGACACTTACGGGGTTCAGGGACAGCAGGGGGCCGTTCAAGGCGGTCCTGAGCAATTGGGAGGAGGTCTCGAGGGACATATTCGGTGCGATAACGGCCCACGAGAGTCCGGAATGGGGATCGAAGAAGGTCCCGCTGCCACCGAGAACATCCGAGACCGGCCCCTGACGGGGCCATCTGTCGAATGACATCCGATCCTGCCGGAGCCGATAGGCTCTCTCAGAACGCATGCACATGCACGCGCTTATAGGGAGCAACTGTCGAAGTCAAGATAGAATCAGCCTGTATCCGGAATAGCGGGGCATCAAGGAATGCCCAAGACATACCAGACTTCGATGATGATGAACAGAAAATGGTTGCAGGACGGGTGTCCAACCGCGCCCTGCAGGGGTTTGATGCTCACCGAGTCCTGGTATCCCTGACGAGGAACAGGAGCATTATGACGACGACCACAGCTGCTACGGCACAGGCGGCGGTCTTCACTGTACCATCATCCGACTCGGAAGCAGTCTGCTGATCGACCACCACGACGGGGACGAAATCGTCGCCGCTGTCGGGGATGATGATGAATACCGGAGGCTTCACATCGGGTTCCGTCGGATTCAACATGCTGTACGTTCCGATCATATAGCACGAGAAGTGATCGGTGGTGAACGATAGGGTCCCCGATTCGTACTTGGTGTCCATGGCGGTCATTTCGCCTTCGTCATTCACGTAGATGACGACGACCTCGCTGGCAGAAACGTTTCTGGGAAGCTCATACTGGACGCTGACATTCACCGTACCGTTAAGCTTACTGACCTCGGTCCCGTCGGACTTGGTAAGCTTGAGCTGATATGCGGTGGAGTCCTTGACAATCTCCTTCTGAGGCTCCTGAAGATCGCCCTCCGTGGCCTTCGTGAAGGATAAGGTTAGGGATTCATTCTGAGAAGCCATAGTCTTTACCACGTCAGCATCGGCCGTCAGAGTACCTTCGGTCCCCTTGAACTCCAGGGTGGCGCTGCTATCCGAAACGGCTTGGGTAGCCTCGGCAGTCAAAGAAATCTGTGTGGTCTTCGCCGAGACAATGATGGTCTTGGTGACCTGCACCTCTTCCGATTCCTCTTCGACAGTAATGGTGTCCAATGCGGTCTTCACCACATCC
>CAVIUM010000176.1:714-2876 GCA_963645865.1 Lachnospiraceae bacterium | reverse complement strand
GCACTTGTAGGTCTTGACCCCGGTGGAGGTCTCGGTGGCCTCCGTCGTGACCGTTCCCGAATCCCAGTAGTGGCCGGCGGGAGAGATCACGGAATACCCACTCGTCAGACCGCACCTGGTGCACTCCGTATGGGATGTGTATCCGGCTCTGGTACAGGTGGCTTCCTCCCCGGCAACAGAGATCATATTATGCCCCTCGGCGGGAATCGGGGTGGATTCCTTGGTCACCGTACCGCAGACGGAACACCTGTATTTCTCAGTGTTCCCGTCCTCCGTGCATGTGGCAGCCTTGTACGACCCTGCTACGGGCTTAGGCGTATGCGTCAAGAGTCCCAGATTGGAAATCAGAGTCAGATTATCCTTACACCCTTCGCAACTGACCTCTTTCAACAAGGTGATCTTACCTTCTCCGGATGCAGCGGAGACCGCATCCGTGAGATGCGTATAATAGACGCTTCCGATCCTGGCATCGAACAGACTGGCTCCCGAATATGAACCGAGATCCGCATATCCCGATGCGGGGTTGCATGCGACCGCCTGCCCTGCCTCGATCACGTTCTTATTGTCTCCGGCCCTGCCGGAGGTCGGTCCGCCTGTCGTCGTGGTGAATTTGAATACGACGGAATCGCTGACTTCCAGGTTTCCGGCCCTCCATACGACGCCGACCCCGTTCTCTATGTTGAACGTTCCGCCGTTGATCTTCGCACCATTGGTGTTACAGACGTACACTCCCATCGCGATGTATCCATTGGACTTTATGTGGGCATTGAACGTTCCGCCGTTGATGGTGATGTTCGCATAGGCACCGTAGTCCCCGCTGCTCGAATCCGTGGTCCCGTTCATCATCACGACCCCGTTGTCACGGGATGTGAATGTCCCCCCATTGATGGTCACATCACTGTATGCGAAACCGACGACACAGGCTTCCTGAGCTTCGAATGTACCCGAATTGATAGTAAGCGTCGCGCGCTTCGCAGCATCATTACTCCAGGCTTCTATGAGCAATCCGCTGGTCGTGCTCATCCTAGAACCTTCCGATTCACCAACGATCGTCAGATCTCCGCCCGGATACACGCTGAATATGTAACCAGTTGTCGAAGAGATCGAATGACCGTTCAGATCGATCGTAAGGGTCTTAGAGATGTTCGTGGTCGATGCGTTCTCGATATCCTCGCATAGCATCACCGTGGAACCCGCTGTAGCCCCACTAACGGCATCCTGTAATGAGGAATAGGCCTTCATCTTTTCATCGCTTCCCTTCACAACGAACTTCGAAGCGATTCCGGTCAAACCGGAATCGGTTGCGCCTTTCCCGCTGTCGGTGATGCCATAGACTATCCAGCGGCTGCCGTTCCTCTCCTCACACGACCATTCCGTGAAGTCCGACCCGGATGCGTTATGCCCTATGACCGTGCCCATGACATTTGTATCTGTAGTCGCCGAAACAGTGCACGATGTCGAGCAATCAATCATCACCAGGCCGCAGCCTCCCTCCGGATGACAAACATCGAGTACCTGCATCCCGCCGATCAATCCGCCGACGGCTGATGTCCCCTTGATAGCGCCGGAAGCCTCACAATCTTTGAGATCCACACTGTGGTAGACACAACCTACGATGCCTCCTGCATGCGACCCATTGGAAGTCACGTCCGCTCTGTTCTTGCAACCCGAGACCTCCACGGTCCCCTTCAAAGGATAGCTGGCATCGGCTCCGCTGTACCTGATCCATCCCACTATCCCTCCGGTCCCTCTATCCGTCCCGTTATTTTTGACCTCGCCGGTATTGGAACAATTCTCGACCGAACCATAGTTCTGCTGCTCCCCGACGATCCCCCCTATGCTGTAAATAGTCCCGGTAACAGCACCTCCATTCACGCAATTGGTCACGACGGCAGCGGATAATCCGACGATACCACCGATTCCACTGGGGCCCGATATAGTTCCGTAATTCGTACAATTCTGGATTTGCATTTCTTGGTTCGCTCTGGTATAATATGCAGCGCCTACGATCCCACCACAGTTATATACAGTCACGCTGACCGTGGCATAATTGACACAATTGCGAATGGTCCCTGATACGACCATCCTCCCGACAATCCCTCCAATGCCAGCCTCAGCGTTTATTGAAGAATTGTCTGTAGCATCTGCCGACCCTACTGTGC
>CAVIUM010000176.1:0-704 GCA_963645865.1 Lachnospiraceae bacterium | reverse complement strand
ACTGTGCAGTTCTCAATGATCCCTTTCGCATACAGCATCCCGGCAACTGCACCTGCTAACTCATCCTCCGAAGCGTTTATATTAACACTTAGAAGCACCACATTCCTGACGGTACCTCCATTCACCACTCCGAATAGCCCTATGGCAGCATCTCCATTACCGGATGTAATCGAGAGATTCGAAATGGAATAGCCTCTTCCATCGAATGTACCCTCAAAAGCAGCTCCTGTATGCGCTACGCCTTCATCCGTAATTGACGAACGTGTTCCGTTACCAATAGCCGTCCATGACGGAATATCTTTCAAATCCAAAGCTTTAGTTAAGTAAATCGTCTTCCCTTTGAACGTGTCTTTAACAGAATCCTGACTATCGACCTTTGACACGTTATTGACAATCTCCGCTAAACCCAACAAATCTTCCACATCGTTGATGTAATAGGGAGAACTCTTACCGGCATACCAGGACATGTCCGCCTTCAGATCCGCAGCATCCGAATCATCCACGGGGATGGAGATGCATACCATCAGCATCATCGCCGCGGTCCCCATCGCCAGGGCCCATTTACTCCTGTCCATCGTACCACCTATCCTCCATACCTGAAGACGGCACGACCAGACCGGTCATCGGTTTCAGAAAGATGTCCCGACCGCCGATCGGATCGCATCGTCCGACCCAGACATCGAACGGACATACCCGATTCCCGC
>CAVIUM010000175.1:0-2882 GCA_963645865.1 Lachnospiraceae bacterium | reverse complement strand
TGGCCTTGGCGGGTGCCTTGGGCCTGCGGGCGTTCGAGGTCTTGGGCTTGGTCGTCTTCTTGGCCGGCGCCCTCCTGATGCACTCGGACCTCTGTGTTCCGCGGTTCCAGGAACCGATGTCCTCCAGCCATCTCACGCCGTCGTATCTGACGTCGGGATTGTCCTCCGAGTGGTTGCGGAGATTCCACAGCGCGTCCGACGCCAGCTGGCGGCAGGTCGGCAGGAAGCCGAGGTTCAGGATGAACGACACCAGATCGGCGTGGTCGAAGTCCTTGTACAGGTAGTCGTAGGCCACATCGGCGCATTCGTCGTCGGTCAGCTTTCCGAGGGCTTCGTTGACGCTCTCGCCGAGATACGTCCCGTCCTTGTAGAACGCCATGTCAGCGCCTCCCGTACGGATTGGCGCGGTCGTACGCGACCCTCGGCCTGCTCTTGCTCTTCGTCTTCGCCGGGGACCTGGACTTGACGGACTTCGAGCCGACGGGCATCTCCCTCCTCCAGGCCTTCAGGCGTGCGAGGAGATCGTCGTAGTCCGGGATCTCGTCGGGATCCGCCTCGTCTTCGAGGAACCCGATGCCGGAATCCACGCCCTCCACGGACTGGAGGTTCTCGTAAGCGGCCTCCAATCCCTCTTCGGACGGATAGAAGCCGAACTGGTCGCCGTAGTCGTACGGATCGGTCAGCCAGTAGGCGTAATCCATGTCCCTGGCCAGCCGATCGACGTCGACGCCGGAATTCTTGGAATTGGAATTCTTGCAGACGGGCTTCTTCGGCGCCCTTGTGGCCTTGATCGCCTTCTTGTTGGTCCTCCTGATGTTGGAGGACGCGTGCGACGTGGTGGACGTGTTGTCCCATATGATGGTCCTGCCCACCAGCCTCTCCATCACGTCGTCCTTGGACAGCCCGATGTCGGCGTTCCCGGACCATTCCCCCGTGAACGGGTTGTACGAATGGCACCAGACGAACATGTCCGGCTTCTCGGGTATCCTGCAGACCGCGTCGTAATAGTCGCCGTCCTCGATGATGTAGTCGACCCTGAACTTCCTCCCGGACGTGTAGTCCAGGTACTTCGGCTCCTCCTTCGGGACCTCGTTCCTGCTCCCGACGGTTCCGACGACCTCCTCGGGGCGGTCCACGAACTCCACCGGGACCGCCTTATCGTTCAGAAGGAGCACGGGGCCGGTCCACATGCCCTCCTGGCGGATCCTGTTGACCGCCTTCACCCTGTTGCTCCGCTTCTGCGCCCTGGCCAGCTTGCGCTGGCTCCTGGCTAGCTCCTTCTGAAGGCGCTTCTGCTCCTTCAGATCCGCCTGCTGCCGCCTCAGCTGCTCCTGCGTGCTGTTGAGGCTATCTCTTGTATCAGCCATGATAACTCACTGCTTGTTCCGACGCGGAGTCCCCCGCGTCCCGGGTTGCAGTCGAGTTCACGGCCGACGATCTGGATCGTCAACGCTTCTTCACGCTCCTGGACAGTATCGCGCTGCGCGCGATGTTGGTGTATTCGTATCCCCTGGAGACGGCCACCTTGGCGGCCTTCCCCTTGAGCCTAGGTATCTGGGATTCCGGCTTCTTCGGGTCCGTCCCGGTGACGGTGTGCAGATCCTCCACGTATGCCGTCCTGGGATTCTTCCCCTTCACGCCGTCGTAGTATCCCGACTGGACGGGGTCCGAGCCGGTCCTGGCGATCGTCTCGGCGACGGTCGCCCTCTCCTCCTGCTCCACGACTTTGTCCCGCTGTCTGCGGGACATCCTGCCGAATCTGGACGACATCCTGCCGTCCGAATCCGTCGGGAACGCGGTCCTCAGCACGCCGTGCCTGGACGTGTCCACGGCACGGAGGTGATGGACCATCTCGTGGACGACGCCGTCCGGCGTGGTCCTGCGTTCCAGCACTATGAGCGGTATCTCCACGCCGTCCTGGCGGCGGTAGTAGCATCCCGTCGCGTCCCCGCAGTCGGGGACGGACCGGATGACCACGGAACCGTTGGACGCCATGGTCTCCAGCTCCTCGGCGGTGAAGCTCTCGGACAGAATGCGGCGTATGCGCCGCGCCTCGTCCGGGTCCGCTATCACGGCCATCCTGCGCTGGGCCGAGCGTTTGCTCTTGGGAACGGAGGAAACGTCGTACATGGGGGAATCCCTGGTGTCCACGCCTTGGATGTCGCAGCTGGACGGGTCCACCCACCACTCGATCAGTTCTTCCGGCGTGCACCCGGAGGGGAGAACGACCGACGAATCCGAATCCAGATCGTCCACGGTCCCCAGTTCCTGGAAGCGCTGGGCCAGCGCCCACAGCGGCACCACCCCGTTCTCCACGGGGATGGTGTAGATGCGCCCGCCCCTGCGGATGCGCACCTTGCCCGTGCGGGACCCGACGTTCTTACTCCGGATCATCGCCGTCCCCCATGCAGTGATGCACCGCGCGGCGCATCTCGTTCATCGTGTACCTCCCGTCCGGGAGAGGGGTGTCGTACGTCCCTTCGGCGTCGGCCGGCACCCCCTCGGGCGGGTCCTCTAGGACCTCCGATTCCGAAGGTTCGACGGACAACTCCTCCCCCGCCGACCCCCCGTTCCCCTCGGGTCTCTTAGAAATATATATAGGCGGGATTTTCGACCCCCCTATTGTCTGTCTGTCCATCGCGCTGGCTGTCGTTTTCGACGGACAACGCCTTTTCGCGGGTTTTCCGCTGTTCTCCGTGCTTTCCTTTGCGTTCCTCCTCCACAGTTTGAGAGTCGTGAGCGGCACATCCGTGGCCGCCGCGGCCTGCTCCCAAGTGAGATCGAATTCGTCATGGAGACGGGTGGCGAGATCGAGCTTCCTCTGACGCTCCGCAACCTCCGGATCGGCGGCTCCTTCGGAGTCTCCGGCCTCCATGTTCGCG
>CAVIUM010000174.1:0-2935 GCA_963645865.1 Lachnospiraceae bacterium | reverse complement strand
CGTTACCTCGGGGGCGGGGCGACGGGCTCGTTCCGAGCGGGAGCCCTCGTCCGAACGGCAGAGGTTGTCAGGCATCTTCACCCTGACGTCTTCGCGGAGGTTCTTGACGATCCATCCGCTCACACCCCCTTCCGGGGTCCTGAACAACGAGATGAATTCCTTCAGCTTCATGTCGGTCCCCCATCCCACAATCCTGGGTCTCGAGATACCCTCGGTCGGAACGGGACTCCTCTTTATCGGAGGAGGTGGAACTCGGGCTTCTGCGAACATGGACCTTCACATCATCGCGCAGATTCTTGATGTTCAGCGACGAAACGCCACCCTCCATGGTCCTAAACAGTGAAAGGAACTCCTTCAGCTTCATCCCGATCACCTGCCCGCGTGTCCCGATCTACTCCCATCCCCATCATCGAGCTGCATGTCCGCTCGGTTCGAACGTGATTCGCCCTCGTCAGAGGATGCTGAGGTCCGATTGAGACGTATGCGTATCTTGGCGGCTTTCTTCGCATCCTCGTTGTTGAACGATGATATGCCGCCGGGCATGGTCTTGAACAGCGAGAGGAACTCCTTCGACTTCATATCGATCCCACCACCAACATTGCGAATCCCGCCGAACCCGTGAACACCTGGAGCAGCAGTATGATGGTTGCGACGCGGTCCCTAGTCGAGCTGTTATCCATGAGCGTTGCTCCATTATTAATAAGTGATTCCATCATCGGTCCGTAATTCCCGTGGTCGAACTCGGCCATCGCTTCGGACATGCCTGTGACCGACGGTGCCAGCAAAATCAGGACCATCACCGCTATCCCGAGGAAGATTGCGAACGCCTCCATCGCTGCCGCGAGGTACTGGATGATTCCATGCATCCCTGCCCCAGACAGGATTGCAAGGATGGTTGTGGCCAACGCAAGCATTATGCCGGCCATCTGCCTCTTGGCCGTCAACCGCGATTCGACACGGTCGACTGATCTCCCGACCTCTCCAATCAATGCGTTCAACGCCGTGTCGGCATCCACGGGGTCGTCCACCTCGGATTCATCCGAGGTGGCCCCGATGGATTCAGGTTCTTCGGACGAGTCCTCCACGGGCCTCCCTCCGATGACGGCTCTATAGGTTTTAGGGTTGAAACACTGAAATGACCGTTCATCCATCCAATCTCGTACCGGATCTTGAGTTAAACGGTCTCGGCTCGTTCCTCGCCGTGCCCGTCACGGTCCCGCACGCTCGGCTGCGCCTCGCATGCGGGACTCGGGACAGGGACCGTCCGCGGTACACTCGAGCACATCCGGTTCGTTCTCGAACGTGATCCTCAGGCCTCCGTTGCGCAGGAAGATCATCAGTTTGAAGTGCTCGAAGACGGAGTATCCCCTGGCCACAGCCTTCGTGGTCTGGATGAGCGAGTTCATCCCTTCCGCGAATCCGTTCGTGACCCTGTCGTCGAAGAAGGCCAGGATCCCATCCCTTCTCTCCATGATGCTCTTGGCCTTCGAGATGATCTCCTCCGATCCGGACGCCTTGACGGATTGATACCACATGTCCAGGACCTTGCCCGCCGTCTCCTTGTCCTCGTAATCGTATATGCTGGACAGGACGTTCTTCAGGCGGTACGCCTCGCCGGACGCTTTGAAATCGTTCAGGACATGCGCGATCCTCCTGGTCTGCTCCTCGGTCAGATTGGAGGGGTTCCTCCTCATCAGTCCGCGGAGCCTCGTCAGCTCCGCGTTCTCCGCCATGTCCCTCTTCAGGACCTTGTCCATCCCCTCCTGGAAGAGCTTGATCACATGGAAGCGGTCGTAGACCATGCTGGCGTTCGGGAAGTTCCTGCGGACCCCGGCGGGATACGCGTCACCCAGATCGCAGCTCACCACCGCGATCCTGTCCGGATCGCCGTTGTGGTCGCGGAGCCATACGCTCAGTTCATCCACGGTGGACGAACCCTTCCCCTCGCACACGTAGATGACCCGGCGGTCCTGGTCGCAGACCACCGTGATGAAACTCATCCCCGACAGGAACGAAGTCTCGTCGATGAAGATCATCGTGACGCCCGACAGATCCATCCTGTCCAACGCCTGATTGACCCGGTATTCGATCATCTTCCAGATCGACCACACCTCCAATCCCACGAACCGCGCGGCCTTGTTGACCGACATGCAGCATATGAGCTGGAAGACCATGATCTCCGTCAGAACGGTGTACGTCGCCCTGGGCCTCGCCCAGGGGACCGGGATCTGGGGATATCCTTGGCAGAATTCGCATCTCAGCTTCGGGACCTTGGCCTTTATGACGCTGGCGTAGCCCATGAACGGCAGATGGTTGTAGAATCTCGTCTCGTACTGGTGGACCTTGCACAGGATCCCGCAGTTCGGACACGGATACGGCCTGTGCTCCACATCGATCTCGATGACGATCTCCCCTCTGAGGAACCTCTCCCGGAAATCGGTGTCCTTCGGATATTCGCTCTTTCTCATCCCGATATACGACCACGGACTCTCCAATCCGAGGATCTCATGAAGGAAATCCGAGGAGATGTCTCCGAAAGTCGCAGATACGGTCCCGTGTGTGTTATGTATCCTCGACTTGTTCTTGGTGATACGGCTCACCACCTTGTTGCAATCTCTGGTGATGCCGTACTTCCTTAGAACACGTTCGTGGGCCGGCCAATTGCAGAATGTCCTGAATGATGCCGGATTGGCCCTCCAAGAATCTATCCAACTCTTTTCGTGGTACTTCACTTTCAACCCTAGAACCAATAGAGGCGATCGAAGTCGTGGGATGCGCGGCAACCCTTGAAGAACTCCGCCGCAGTCGTCGTGTTCTCTGACGGTCCGACGGAAGCGGAGACCTTCTGGGTGAAATCGGGACCCTTCCGGAATACCAGCTTGTCACCTTCGACGGACGCCTTGTAGAGGGCCTTCGGCGAGAGCTTGAGGATCGG
>CAVIUM010000173.1:0-2959 GCA_963645865.1 Lachnospiraceae bacterium | reverse complement strand
AATCCCCTGGGACAGCATCGATTATGTTGTGGATGTTCGATTCCATCAAACAGATACTTATTCAGCAATGCTGATACGGAAGTCATGCGATCGGTCTCCGTAGCGATCCCCTGCGATGATCTCCAGCCTGGGCCATGGGCGTCCCCGACCATCGGAATAAAGTCGAAGGCTTCACGATATGAACATATGTTCAGACGTTGTGCGTAAATATTAAGATGTATGAACTTGTCGAAGATGTCGAACGAGGCGGGACGATGGAACCGGACGCGGAACAGGATGTGATGCACAGGGGGTACAGCGACCAGACAGTCGAAGGAGGGGACTCGGAACCGTCCTTCAACCACGTCGTCGCATTCATCGACATCCTCGGATCGTCGCAGATACTGTCGGCGGACGAGGAGGAGAGGGTCAGGGAGTACCTCAGAGGCGTCAAGGGCCTCTATTCGATGGTTCAGGGCGAGGGGGCGGTGGGAAGTCCCAAGATGTTCTCCGACAACGTCCTGATATACACCAGGGGCGACACGCAGGAGGAGGTGGAGACCATGATCGCGTTCGTCGCATCCATCCAATGGTCCGTGATGCGCGATTTCCACATGCTGATCCGCGGAGGCGTCGTGATAGACAAGATAAGCCACGTCCCCGCGGATCCCAACGATTTCATCATCGGCAAGGCCATCGTCAGGGCCCACGAGATGGAATCCTCGAAGGCCATCTATCCCCGCATCATCGTTTCGGACGAGGTCCTGGAGAGGTGCGCATCGGGGGACGGGAATCCGCTGATCAAGGACGATTGGGACCGTCCCTTCGTCGACTATCTTCAGGCGGCCGCGGGGGATGCCTCGCAATACCCCGCCGGACTGGACAGATACCGGAGGTCGCTGATGAAGCACATCTCCGACAACTCCAGGATCGGGGACTGCGACTCCGACGCATGGGACAGGATCCGCAACAAGGACTTGTGGGTACTCTCATACTTCAACAACTTCTGCAGGGAGGCGGAATTGGGCGACATGGCCATAAGCTACATCGAGGAGTACAACCCATCCCTGGGGAAGATAACCATAGAGATCGACGGCGGGGAAGGAGGCGATGCCTGATGGATGACGTTGAGATGCGTATGATGGGATCGGACTATGACGAGCTGACGGATGCCTGCATCGCGGTCCTCCTGTTCGCGGATGCGACGACCTCTGTATCGAAGTCGAGGTTCCAGATCCTCGCGCGCCTGTTCCTGGACCTGTACGATCCCGATGCCGTGGGACGCCGTTTCTCGGATAGCTACTCCGACGACATCGACGAGGCCGTGAGGGACATGGCATGTGCGGGCATCCTGCGGAAGGCCGGGAGGGGATATGTCCTCACGGACTACGGGATCGGCCTGAAGGCATCGGTGACCGACGAATGCGTCGACGACCGGATGGTCCCGGGCATAGGGAGGATGGGTGACGCCCTCGCGGGCATCCGCGACCGCAGCCTCGCCGCGCTCGAATACCGCTTCTATCCCGGCCCCGTCCCTGTGAGGTTCTTCGACAGGCTGAACTCCAATGCGGTCTACGACGGGATCCCCCTGCCGGATTACCCGAAGGGGGAGTTCGAGCGCAAGCTCCGTTCGGGGGAGCCGATCAGGGAGGGATGACGACGGTCGGAAGATACGACATAGGCGACGTCCGGACGGTCCAATGCGGAAAGGATTCGATCCTGCGCAACGTCAGGCTGAAGGTCGGCGCAGCATCGTCGGACCGCATATCCAAATGCATCGAGTCCGCCGTCGACGTCCGCACAGCGGAGACCCCGGAATGCAGGGGCGTGCTGAACGAGTGCTGTCTCGACACCCCGCTGTCGTTCATCAGGGAGCTGAGCGGAGACCGCGAGGCCCAGTACCGCTGCGCCCTGTCAGGGTCCGGGTTCTCGGACAGGAGCATGGCGAACGTCCTGATCGTGAAGCTCCGCGTCGGGGAGAACGAGGCGCTCACCGACTCCGACTACGCGCACCTCACCTCCCTGCTCACCTGCCGCGGCAACGACATCTACGTCATGCCCCTGGTCGAATTCGACGGGAGGAGCCGGACGGAGAAGGTCGAGTGCTACAACCGGTTCGTGAGGAGGATGCTGGAGGAGAAGGCGTCGTGGGCCGGCGACATCAACGTTGGGATGTCCGTCCCGCGGATGTATCCGAGGAGCATGATCGGCGATCTGTTCGACATCTACTCCGACGAGCGTCCGACGTTCGTCTCGGTCGATCTGGACAACGGCCGCCTGGTCCGTCCGGGCGACCTGCTCGGACCGGTCCTGGGGCATTTCGAGCGCGAGGGGGAGGAGAGGTTCTTCCTCCATGCGCTGAACGCGAAGCCCTTCGAGCGCGTCGAGGACCGCGCCCCCGCCTGGGATGTCTATCTCGCGCACTGCTCGTTCAACGCGATCGGACCGGCACGCTCCGACGCCCATCTGAAGGCGCTGTTCGACGGCTGGGAGAGGGTCAACCGCGTATTCGATCCGGAGACGGTCAGCTACTGCGTCGCCGACGAACGCTCGCGCGACAGGTTCATGACGTGGCTGGACGGGAACTACGACCTTGGCTTCCGGGCGGATTTCGACAGGCACAGGCTGGCCCTGTACCCGTATCTGAGGAGGTACAACTTCCAGATGTCCAACGGGGTCCTGAGGGACCTCTCGGTGGCGGTGTGCGAGGGAGACGAGGCATTCATCCGGAGGATGGCAGATGCCATGCCGGGGGAGATGAAGGGCATGGATATCGGGAGGCCGATGCGCAGGCCCAGGCGTTCCGATGCCGGGGCGTGATGCTCTTCTCGTTCGATGGATCCGAATAGGCTCCGAGCAATCCCCGGTCGAGAATGCGGGCGTGCTGGAGAAGATGACCTTCTCGGATGCTTCGAACATCCTCAGGAAGACGCTGAGGTTCAAAGGAATGGACGGGGAATGGACGTACGGGGCGCTTCTC
>CAVIUM010000172.1:0-2969 GCA_963645865.1 Lachnospiraceae bacterium | reverse complement strand
CAAGAAGGAGGCGGCCGCCAAGACCGGCGGGATCTGGCTCACAGCCCCCGTCGCCGTCATCGGAGTCGTGTTCTTCGTGTACATGCTCATGGCCTACCCCGCCATGCTGAACATCTCCGTCATCTTCAGCGACCGTCTCGGAAGCGGAGCCGCAGTCGCATCCACCGCGCTGTCCCTCTACACCGCCCTCGCGGCCGTCTCCGGATTCTTCTTCGGGATGATCTTCAAGAAGCTCAAGCGCTGGTGCCTGTTCCTCGGATTCGCCATCGCCACCATCGGCATGGTCATGGTCCAGGTCGGGAACGTCTACATCGTGCTGACGCTCGGCGTCGGGTTCATCGGACTCGGGTTCGGCATCATCATGCCCGCCCTCCTCGCCTGGTGCGCCAAGATCGCCCCCGAGGGCAAGGTCGCCATCTGCACGTCCTTCGCTCTCGCCATGATGAACCTGGCCGGATTCGTGTCCAGCTTCTACCTGTCCGGACTCGCCGCGGCCTTCGGGGAGAGCGTCTACTCCCCCATCAAGATCGCCATGATCGTCCTGGCCCTGATGACGGTGGCCTTCATCGTCTACAACCCGTTCAAGGAGACCCAGACGGCGTCCGCCTGATGGGAAAACGCACCGGGGGAGACCCCGGTGCATTACATTCAAATCGAGTGCTTCTTCGCGTAGGATTCCACGCATTCCTCAACGAAATCGGCGGTGGGGACGGGGATCCCGAGTTTGTCGAAGACCGCCTTCTGCTCCGGCGTGATCTCGCTCACGTACCATTTCCCGTCGAGGTTGATGGCGTAGATGTCCGATACGGTCTGGAGGGCGTCGACGTAGTTGGCCGGGTTCAATCCCAGCATCTCCGACAGCCTGGTGCGGATGACTATGGCCAGGAATTCGTTGAGGAAGGTCTTGACGGCCTCGTTGAGCGAGTGCATGATCTTCGAACCGTCCTGGAGCTCGTTGCGGAACGTGTCCGTCTCGTTCTTGAAACGGTCCTGGCGCAGGTACTTCCCGTAGAGGACGTCCCACGGTTCGTCGCTGTTGGTGACTATCAGCGTGGTCCCGAAGGACCTGATCCTGGCGTCGATCCTCTCCGTATCCTTGACCATCCTCCCGTCCGGGCCTTCGATGAAGAGGTTGGACACGTCGTCCAGGTCGAAGTTGTCCATGTACGAACCGTTCTTCTTGGCGTTCTTGGACGTCCTCGCCTCGTGGTCGGCCAGGGATCTAAGGAACGTGTTCATCTGGGAGACCCTGGACATCTCGTCCCTGAGGACGATCGCCCGGCATCTGATGTCCCCCAGCACGATCTCCTTCTCCAGGATGCCGTACAGGTTGTCGCCGAAGAGGACCGTGCGGGATCCGCGGACGAAGTCCTCGTCCAGCTCCGCCAGGAGCCTGGACCCGTAACCGGAGCCGCTGGGGATGCATTTCAGGAACTTGATCCCGGAGTTCGCCAGTTCGGTCATCCTGTTCTCGTTCACCGGGCTGCGGTTGAGGAAGAACGTGACGTCCCTGACGCCCAGGTCCACGATGGAATCCTCGACGGACCTGAGGAGTTCGATGCTGTCGGAGATCGCCCTCTTGATGCTGAAGTAGAACGCGTTGTTGGGCTGCTCCGATATGGCCAGGAAGATCTTCATCGGCGGGAACGAGATGATCCCCTGCTCCGGATCGCTGGCGTTCAGGTTCAGCGGGGCCACCTTCATCAGCGAGTCCAGCTCGTAGACCATCGCCGTGTTCCCTTTGTCCATCCTCTCGAAGAGCGATTGGGTGTTGCCTCCGCAGCGCTCCATCAGGGATATGACTCCGGACGTGTCCCTGAGCAGGACGTTGGGGTCGACGCCGATCATCTGGGGCAGCATGGATTCGCTCATGATGGAGACGCTGTGCCTCGGCAGGCCGGTGCGGGTGGAGCGGTGGATCCCGGTCATCAGGAGCAGGTCCCCGTCCTCGCCGTACGTTTCCACGAGCTTCTCGCGGAGTCCCATGCCGGCGGCGATCTGATACATGAGGTATTGTTTGCCGAGGTACCTCACCTTGGGCGTCGGATTGGATTTGACCGCGATGAGGTTCCCTTCGGCATCGCATTTGCCGACGTACTTGCGCTTCTGGCGGGAGTTCTTCTTCTCCGGGTCCCAGACCGCCGTCACCTCGTAGAGGTAGTAGTTGTTGTTGATTTTCTGAACGACGGTGTAAGACATAAAATAATATCACGATGATTGTATTTCTCGATTACTACAAGAACGGATGGCCAGCATCGGGAATAAACTTGTAATATCCCCGTGGAATCCTTGATTCTCACGCAAGAACCGGGAGTGCTGCAACGCATGGTTTCGTCCAGGATGCTGAGAAGCCCCGGACATCCTGCCGGATCCGGAGAGTCCCCGCACCGAAAAAGGAGGAATCGGGTATGAGAGTAAAGGTGGAGAACGTCACGTCCTCGATAAAGCTGGGACGGAGTCTGGATCTGGAATCACTGTCGTCATCGGACGCGTCGGAGGAGACGGATGCCGGCGAAAGGATGATGATAATCCGTCCGACATCGTCCGTCTCGGTCCAGTTCTACGAGAACGGCAGCGTGGTCTGCACCGGCTCCCGCAGCACCGCGGAATCCGTGAGGTTCCTTTCAGGGGCGTTGGAACGCTTCGGCGTGCCGTACGATTCCGCGGACATGGGGATCAAGGACATCATGGCATCATCGGTCATCGAGAGGGAGCTGAACCTGGAGAAGACCTATCCCCTGTTCGGTTCCAATGCGGAATACGACCCGGAATGGTTCACGGGGCTCATCGTGCATTTCGACGACCTGGGGACCAAATGCGTCATCTACGGGAACGGGAAGCTCGTCGTCTCCGGCGCGAAGTCCATGGACGCCGTCTACGACACTCTGGAACGCGTCAGGACCGTGATTATGGGGGTTCCGGTCGACGACAGCCGAACCGCGGCGTCGGTCTCATTGGAACATCCGTAC
>CAVIUM010000171.1:0-2970 GCA_963645865.1 Lachnospiraceae bacterium | reverse complement strand
ATGAGGGAGCTGTACGACTGCAACCCCCAGAAGATGATGGCTGCCGAAGGGAACAAGGCCATCGGCACCCTGGGGAACTGGATGCGTCGCAGCGATAAGGACGTCGAAGGCTACGTGCAGATCGCTCCCGGACTGTATGCGTACAAACACATCACCAATCAGAAGAAGGTCATCCTTCTTCGGCAGGCCGCAGTGCTTCAGGGCATCGACCCGTCGGAATTGGCATTCATCGGCCACAGGCAGGCCAGATGAGTCTCCCGGACGGCCGATAGAACGACCGCCGCATCGGGCCACGCAACCGGTTCCGTCCGTGCTCACAGATGCACGATCATCCCGCCGTACCTGTCGCTGTACTCCGCTTCGACGTGGTTGTCCTGCCCCGGCTCCCCCACGTTGAATATCTCTTTGAGTCCGGCTATGCACAGCGCGTCGTTGACGCACAGCACCCTCCCCTCCTCGTTGGGACGGATCAGCAGCGTCCTGGTGTCCGGGCTCACATGGATGAAGTAATGCTCCCCGTCCTCCAGCGCGCTGCAGCGCAACAGGTTCCCGTTGATCGTCACATCGTACCTGTATCTGGGACGCGATCTCGCCATCGGATCCCCGGTCTGCTGGATCTGGGGGACATCCGTCTGATGCTGGACGGGCTGCGACTGCGGAACGACGGGTTCCTGGCGCTTCGGGATCTGTTCCGTCTCCTCCTCGTCCGAGGTCAATACGACCTCGTCGGATTCCAACCGGTACCCCTCCGGGTCCGGACGGTTCTCTGCCAGACGGTTCCTCAGCTCCCCTATCTGCGTCCTGAGGGCCTTGATGTCATCGTCCTTCGCGGCCATCGCCGCGAGATGACCCTCCCTGGTCTCCTCCTCGATCCTCTTCTGCAGAGTAACGAGATACTTCTCCTCGAACCTCTTCTCGAACTGCGAACCGTGCTTCGACCACAGGCTGTTCACGATCTCGTCGCGGACCTTCGGGTCAATCTCCATCAGCAGACCCGTGTCGATCTTCCTGACGGCCTTCGCGTAATACACCCGGCCCTTCGGGCCGTCGTAGGGGGTCAGAATGCACATGTACGGGTCCCCGGGCTGGATGTCGCTGTCCTGTTCCGGGAACACGTAGATGCTCTTGTATTCGCTTATGACGCCGCCCTTGAGCTGGTTGGGTCTGAACGTAAGGACGGCGCTGACCTTCCCGGCGGCCGACATCGTCCTCTCCAGCTCCTGGTCCAATCCCTGCTCGGAAGCGAATTGGCGCTTCCATTCGTAGAACTCGGTCACAGGAACTCCTCCGTGCCCTCGGTGTCGATGAACGGACCCATGCTGAGTATCGGCAATTCGTCCAGTATCCGGTACGCATCCGCGGTGCGTTTGGATTCGTCGCTGTACGCCCCGCTGAACGATGCGACCTCCACCCTCTTCCCGGTCGACTGGACCTTCTGGATCGCGGGGACGAAGTCCCTGTCCCCGCTGACCAGTATCGCGACATCATAGTGGTTCATCATGGCGTGTTCGAGCATCTCGCACGCCAACGCCACGTCCACCTCCTTCTGCTCGGTCCTTCCGTCATGGGTGACGAGGGATTCCCTCGCGATCACGCGGAACCCCTGGTCGCGGAGACGGTTGTGCAACAGATCAGCTCCGTTGTCGCCGGTGGGGACCTTCGGCCTCCCGTCGAAAACGTAGGCTCCGATCAGCTCCCTCCTGCCCACCAGTATCTGGGTGAGGCGGAAAAGATCCATTGTAGCGATGTTCCCGTCGAACTGGAGCGCCGAATCGATGTTGCGGTAATCGATGAACACCATGACGCGGCTGTGGGGGTTCTCGTTGAACAGCTTCATCGACATGGTTCACGGATGCACGCCTGGGTATTAAAACATTGAAATGATATTGGTCATAAAACCTTATATCCGTCCAGGACCATCAGGCCGGCATGGCGAAGAAGGCTCCATCGAAGAGGAAGGCGACGCTCATGGCGACGCCCGGACCCGAACTCAGTGTCACAGGTCTGAGCGAGGGCGAGATGGAGATGCTGAGCAAGGTGGCATCATCGCCGGCCCCGTTCATAGGGACCTCCGATTCCGGTCTCCAGACGCAGAATGCCGAACTCATCAAGGAACGCGGCGAACTCAACGGGAAGCTGGAGAAGGCCGAGAAGAAGATCAAGGAACTCCAGGACGATCTGAATCGGATGAAAGGGGAGTTGGAGAAGGCCAACACCAACCTGGAGACCAACCGCGGGGACAATGCGGCGCTGAAGGACGAGATCGAGAACAAGAAGGCCGTCATATCCTCCAAGAATGACGAGATCAAGAGTCTGAACGATCAACTGAAGGCGCTGAAAGCGGACAGACCGGACGTCTACAGGGAGCAGTCGGAGCAGAGGATCGCGACATTGGAATCGGAGAACGAGACCCTCAAAGGCGAGAAGACCCAATTGGTTAAAGACCTCGAAAAGGAGCGGAATGAGAAGCAGGCTCTGGAGGATTCCGTCGCTTCGCTGGAGCAGCAGCTGTCCGAGGCCACCGATAGGATCGGATCTCTGCAGGGCGAACTCGACGGCCTCAAAACGCAGGACAGGACGAAGGTCATCGTCACCAGGTCCGATGCCAGGATACTGAGGTCGCAGTCCTTCGAGGACGGCAATTACGACGTCCGTCTGGCCGCCGACCGTTCGTACATCACGTTCCGCAGGGACCCCCAGGGCAGGGCCCTGTGCTGGAATCACGAGATCGTCATACCGAAGCTCGCCGCATACATCGACTTCGACGGGGAGAAGAGGTACGAGGGCGAGGAATCCGACGGCATCATCAGGATACCGCTCCGATGAGGGATGTGCGTGACGGACGGCGAGACGCTGTTCTTCATCGCTGGAATCGTCACAGGGTTCGCCATCTCGTTGATCTCGTTCTCCATCGCTCTGAGGTCGATGAGGAAGAAGGACCGATGAGTCCGCTCATCTCCTGCCCTTCCG
>CAVIUM010000170.1:0-2984 GCA_963645865.1 Lachnospiraceae bacterium | reverse complement strand
ATGGTGCCGTGAGCCGGGCTCGAACCAGCGACTTCAAGATCTTCAGTCTTGCACTCTCCCAACTGAGTTACCACGGCGTTATTCGACCCTATAGATGACCTGTTTATAATGTTTGTGCGGGGCCGGACCGTCGCCGGCCCCGCCGAGGTCACTCGTCCCCCTCCATGGGGATGTTATCTGGCACTTCCGGGTCCGAAGGGACGTCCGGCGCCTCGTACTCGATCTCCTGCTCCTGCTCCTCGGTCATGATCGGCTCGACGGCGACGACCTTGTCCCCGTCGCGCATGTCCATGATCCTGACGCCCTTCGCGTTGCGGCCGGTCTCCCTGATCTCGTCGGTGTTGATGCGGATGATCTTGCCGGAGGAGGATGTGAGCATCAGCTGGTCTCCGTTGTCGACCTTCCTGACGCTGACGACCCTGCCGTTCCTCTCGTCGGTCTTGATGGTGATGACACCCTTCCCTCCGCGGCGCGTCTTCCTGTAGTCGTCGACGTCGGAGATCTTCCCGTATCCGTTCTCGGAGACGGTCAGCAGCCTGTCGCCCGGCTTGACGACGGCCATGGAGACAACGCGGTCGCCCTCGTTCAGGGTCATTCCCTTGACCCCCATGGTGTCCCTTCCGGTGGCGCGGGCGTCGGATTCGTCGAACCTGACGGCCTGACCGTCGGCGGATGCGATGATGATCTGGTCGGAACCGTCGGTGATGTCGGTCTCGATCAGCTCGTCGCCCTCGTCCAGCTTGATGGCCTTGATGCCGCGGGCGCGGACGTTGCCGTACGCCGCCAGGGAGGTCTTCTTGAACAGACCCTCGCGGGTGCAGAACACCAGGTACTTGTCCTCGGGGAATCCGGAGGCGCAGATGGTGTTGACGACCTTCTCGCCCTCCTCCAGGTCGGCCAGGAGGTTCACGATCGGCTTGCCCTTGGACTGCCTGCTGCCCTCCGGGATCCTGTACGCCTTCAGCCAATGCAGGCGGCCGTGGTTGGTGATGAACATCACGTAGTCGTGCGACGACGTCACGAACATCGAGACCACGCGGTCCTCGTCCTTGGTCTGCATGCCTATCAATCCCTTGCCTCCGCGGGACTGCTGCCTGTAGGTGCTCAGCGGGATCCTCTTGATGTAGTTGTCAGCGGAGATCGTGATGACGACCTGCTCCCTCGGGATCAGGTCCTCGTCGTCGGAGTCGATGGGGTTCGGGTCGATGACGGTCCTGCGGTCGTCGCCGTAGGTCTCCTTCATCTCCGCGAGCTCGCTCTTGATGATGCCCAGGACCCTCTCCTCGCGGGCGAGGATGTCCTTCAGGTCGTTCATCGTGACGATGAGCGCCTCGTACTCCTCCTTGAGGGAGGTTATCTCCAGCCCGGTGAGCTTCTGGAGCCTCATGTCCAGGATGGCCTTGGCCTGGTCGGCATCGATCTCCAGCAGGGTCTGCAGGCCCTGGTTGGCCGATTCCGCATCCTCGGACGCGCGGATCAGCGCGATCGTCTCGTCGAGCATGTTCAGGGCCTTCATCAGCCCCTCCAGTATGTGGAAGCGCTTCTCCGCCTGGGCGAGGTCGAACTGCGTCCTCCTGACGACGACCTGCTTCCTGTGGTCGATGTAGTGGCCGATCAGGGCCTTCAGGCTGAGGATGGTGGGCTTGTTGTCCACCAGGGCGATGTTGATGATCCCGTAGGTGACCTCCATGTTGGTCTTCCTGAACAGGTTCTCCAGCACCACCGCGGGGATGGCGTCCTTGTGCAGCTCGATGACTATGCGCATCCCGTGCCTGTCGGACTCGTCGCGGAGGTCCGTGATCCCCTCGATGTCCTTGTTCTTGACGCGGTCCGCGATCTGCTCGATGAGCATGGACTTGTTGACCTGGTAGGGGATCTCGTCGACGATGATCCTCTCCTTCCCGTTGGCCATGTCCTCCATGTGGACGTTGGACCTGACCCTGAGCCTGCCGCGCCCGGTCTCGTAGGCCGAACGTATCCCGGCGAGGCCGTAGATCGTGCCTCCGGTGGGGAAGTCGGGACCCTTGACGAACTGCATCAGGTCCTCCATGGTCGCATCGGGATGATCGATCTGATGGACGATGGCGTCGCACACCTCGCGGAGGTTGTGCGGGGGCATCTTGGTCGCCATACCGACGGCGATACCGTCCGAACCGTTCACCAGTAGGTTGGGGAACTTGGAGGGCAGGACGGAGGGCTCCTTGAGCGATCCGTCGTAGTTGTCGACCATGTCGACGGTGTCCTTGTCCAGGTCCGCCATCAGGTCGCTGGCCATCTTGGTCAGTCTGGCCTCGGTGTAACGCATGGCGGCCGCGGAGTCCCCGTCGACCGAACCGAAGTTACCCTGACCGTCCACCAGGGGATACCTGAGCGAGAACGGCTGCGCCATCCTCACCATCGCCTCGTACGCGGCGGAGTCGCCGTGCGGGTGGTACTTACCCAGCACCTCTCCCACCACGGTCGCGGACTTCTTGTGGGGACGGTTGTACTGCAGTCCCAGGCTGTCCATGGCGAACATGATCTTCCTGTGGACCGGCTTGAGACCGTCGCGGACGTCGGGCAGAGCGCGCCCGACGATGACGCTCATGGAGTAGTCGATGTAGGAGCGCTGCATCTCCTTCTCGATGGGCTGGATTATGAGTTTCCTCTCTCCGTCCATGGTATCACACATCCAGGTTGATCACTTCGTGGGCGTGCTCGATGATGAACTCGCGCCTCGGCTCCACGTCGTCGCCCATCAGGACGGAGAACAGCTGGTCGGCCAGGATCCCGTCCTCGATGGTCACCTTCTTCATTATCCTGGATTCGGGGTTCATGGTGGTCTCCCACAGCTGCTGCGGGTTCATCTCTCCCAGACCCTTGTACCTGGAGACGTTGGCGCCCTGTCCCAGCTCGGCCATGGCGGCGGTCATCTCCTCGTCGTTGTAGGCGTAGATCTGCTTCTTGCCCTTGTAGACCCTGTAGAGCGGGGGCATGGCTATGTA
>CAVIUM010000169.1:0-2989 GCA_963645865.1 Lachnospiraceae bacterium | reverse complement strand
TTCGGACGAGGGCTCCCGCTCGGAACGAGCCCGTCGCCCCGCCCCCGAGGTAACGGGCATGACCGCCCCATCGCCCCCACCCCAATCGTTTTTACCCTAATCGCGCATCGCGAGAGCATAGGAAAGGTGACCGAATGGATCAGAAGATCATAGAGCAGATAGAGGCCGTCGTCGGGAAGGACGGATACTCCGTCGAGCCGGCGGTCCTGTACACGTACGGGTTCGACGCCTCGATATTCCACAGCACGCCCGAGATCGTCGTCCAGCCCCGCACCACGGAGCAGGTCTCCGAGGTCATGAAGATCGCATACGCCAACAGGATCCCCGTGGTCCCCCGCGGAGCGGGGACCGGACTGTGCGGCTCCGCCGTCCCGGTAAAGGGCGGCATCGTGATGGCCATGCAGAGGATGAACAAGGTCAAGAGGATCAGCGTGGCCGACCTTTGGGTGGACGTCGAGGCCGGTATGGTCTACAACGACCTGAACGAGGAGCTCGCCAAGCACGGGTTCTTCTTCCCCCCGTCCCCCGGATCGGCCGAGGCGTGCCAGATCGGAGGGATGGTGGCAACGAACGCATCGGGCATGCGCGCCGTGAAGTACGGCGCCACCAGGGACTTCGTCCTCGGGCTGACGTTCGTCAAGGCCGACGGGGAGATCGTCCGCGCCGGCACCAGGACCATCAAGGACGCGTCCGGATACCAGCTGGCCCGCCTGCTGTGCGGTTCCGAGGGTACGCTGGGCATCATAACGGAGGTGACGCTGAAGCTCACCACCAAGCCCAAGAAGACCGCGTCCTGCCTGTGCGCCTTCGACACCGTGGAGGACGCCGGCAGATGCATATCGGCGATCATCGCCAAGCCCCTGATCCCGTCGTCCTGCGAGCTCATGGACAGCGTCAGTATCCAAGCGGTCAACAAGGCCCGCGGCAACCCGCTGCCCGATTGCGGTGCTCTGTGCATCGTCGAGGTGGACGGGGAGACCGACGAGGTCGTCGAGAGGGACATCAAGATAGTCGAGGAGGTGGCGAACGGCATCGGAGCCATAGCCGTCACCCCCACCAGGGACAAGGACCTCATCGCCAAGTGGACCGACGCCAGGAAGTCGGTCATGACATCGCTGTCGGCCCTCAAGCCGGGATGCTCCTCCGTTTCATTGGCCGATGACATGGGCGTGCCCGTGTCCCTCGTTCCGAAGGCCGTCAAGGCCTTCCAGGAGATCGCCGAGAAGTACAACGTCACGATCGCCACGTACGGCCACGCATCCGACGGGAACCTGCACACCAAGATGGTCATCGACCCCACCGACAGGGACGAGTGGGACCGCGGAGTGAAGGCGGTCAACGAGATCTTCGACGTATGCATCGAACTCGGCGGGACCGTAACCGGCGAGCACGGGGTCGGACTGTCCAAGGCGCCGAACTTCATGAAGGAGCGCCAGTCCGAGATCTCCTCCATCAAGGCGATCAAGGCCGCCATGGACCCCGAGAACATCCTCAACCCCGGCAAGCTCGAGCAGTGGACCGGGCCGTTCCTCAGGGACCTGCGCTATCCCTGCCCCGAGTACATGGGGCACAGCCCTGCGAAGGGATGAGCAAACGAGGGGGATTCCCCCTCTTTATTCAATTATCATTCTTCCAGCGCGGCCTTGAGCTCATCGATGCCGTCCAGCGGAGGGAGTTCCAGCACTTCGCAATCCTCGAAGAAGCTCGGGCCGAACAGCGGGTAGTGGCGCACGCCGTTCTCATCGACGGAGATGTTCGAATCCGACACCTTCATCGCGACATCTATCGCCTTGTCTTCGGAGAGCGCCTTGTTCAGGGATTTGGCCGATTTCTTCCTCCCGGATTCGACCTGCAAGACGGCCAGCTTCCCGTTGTAGTCGAACACGAAATCCAATTCCATCCTGCGGGCCGGGTTCCTGTGGTAGTGGACCTTGTATCCCTTCCGAATCAGGGCCTCCGCGACGGCATCCTCTATGACCGCCCCGTTGTTTATCGTGAACTCCCCGTCCATCACGCCCTTCGCCACCGCCGGGCCCAGCATGTACACCAGCACCCCCGTGTCCTTGACGTAGATCTTGAACGCGTTCCCGCTGGTCTTGACCTCGAACGGTTCCGATATCTCCTCGATGTTGCGGCAAAGGTCCACGATCCCCGCGCCCTCCAGCCAGGTTATGGCCGGTCCGAACTCCCTCTGACCGTAGCCGGAACCGATCGAGACGTCGGAATACAGGAAGGATGCGTTCCTCTCGCGGCTCAGCTGACGCGGGATGGAGTCCATGCACTGCTCTATGCGGATCCGGTCCGTCGGGTCCCTGACATACCTGCCGATATCGTCCGACAGGAGCCTCATTATGCCCTCCAACTCATCGTAGGAGTCCTTGTACATGCGTGTCCTGCCATAAGCGGACACGGCGGCTGGCATCCCTCCGATAACCACGTATCTCTTGAACAGGTCGTTGAGCTGCCTCAACACGAAGTTGTCGAACGGCCTCATCTCCGCTATGTGCGAACGCACCGTCCCGGTCTGGGCGTGGGAGAAGCCCATCGCCCACAGGAACTCCTCGAAATCCATCGGCGCCATGTATTCCAGCTGTATGGAGCCCATGGGCGTCAGCCTGCGGTCCCCGACGACCTCGGACAGGACCGATCCGGAGCATGCGATGTCGCACCTCCCGTCCTCGACCAGCGGTTTCAGGGCGGAGAACGCGCCGGGGCAGCATTGGATCTCATCCAGGAATAGGAGGCAACCTTCGAAGTTCTCCCCCGCGAAGGTGAAGCTCAGCTTCTCGAATATCGCCTCGGCGGACAGGTCCCCCTCGAAGATTGACTTGTATTCCGGACGGTCCTCGAAGTTGATCTCCACGACCGAATCGTACCTCTCCGCGCCGAGTCTCCTGATCGCGTACGACTTCCCAACCTGGCGGGGACCGCGGAGGACCAGGGCCTTGTGTCCCCTGTTCACGGACCATTCCTCCAGAACCCTGTCGAT
>CAVIUM010000168.1:0-2991 GCA_963645865.1 Lachnospiraceae bacterium | reverse complement strand
TGGAGCCGCCTGAGGGATTTGAACCCCCGGCCTGCTGATTACAAGTCAGCCGCTATACCTCTAAGCCAAGGCGGCGCCGGTCTGCGAGTAGTTGCGCATCGTTTATATTGATTTTGCATCGACCCTCGCAATCTGGAACCACGCCGACAGTATTAAATCGGTCCACGCGATGGGCGCGTCCACTTACTTTAAAAGGTGACCATAATGGCAGACACCAAGAAGATCGTCCGCATCAATTTCAAAGCGTACCTGGAAGACACCGGCAAGATGTTCGACACGAACATCGAGGCCTGCGCCAAGGAGAACGACATCTACAACGAGAAGGCCGTCTACGCCCCCATGGCCTACGTCATCGGCTCCGGCAAGCTCTTCCCCGCCGTCGAGGAGGCCATCGCCTCCGCCGAGATCGGCAAGGAGATCGAGGTCTCCGTCCCCTGCGACAAGGCCGCCGGCCCCCGCAACCCCGACCTCGTCAAGCTCCACCCCCTGAAGGACTTCCACAAGGCGGGCATCGACCCCTACCCCGGTCTCCCCGTGACCTTCGGCAACCGCTCCGGGACCATCCTGTCCGTCGGAGCCGGCCGCGTCAAGGTCGACTTCAACAAGCCCCTCGCCGGACACGACCTGTCCTACAAGCTCACCGTCGTCGAGGAGATCACCGACCCCGTCCAGAAGGCCAAGGCCGTCATGGAGATGAACTTCGTCGGAGCCGACGACTTCGGCTACGAGATCTCCGCCGACAAGGTCGTCATCACCGAGTCCGACATCTGCAAGTACCACGAGGCCTGGCCCATGGCCAAGTACAGCCTCGTCTCCGCCTACCGCGGAATCTTCGGCGTCGACCGCATCGAGTTCGTCGAGGTGTGGGAGTCCGCCAAGAAGCCCGAAGAGAAGAAGGAGTGATCCCTCTTCCTTCCAAACCCTTTACCTTCTTCACAAAATTCAAATCTGAATGAACTTGACTTCCGAGACGGGGCCCTTGCGAAGGGCCCCTGTCATCTCGGAATCCATCCTGTCCGCGAATTCCCCGCGGCATTCGAACGTTATCCTTCCGAGCTTCACGGATCCCATCGGGAGGGGTTCGTTCCCTCCGCGATCCGTGTAGGCATCCAGGATGTTCGACAGCCGCTCCATCGCCTTCCGCACCCTGTCGGGCACGGCGCCCCTCTCCGGGGCCATCCTCACGACGAGCTCCTCATGACGGAGGATATCGTCGAGCACCGGTCCGAAACCGTCCTCTATCTCGCAGACCCCCTTGTGCTCCGTCAGGCATCTGACGCATCCCCTGCATCTGCGTATGCGCAGATCCGCGAGGCACGCGTCTCCCCGGACGTCATGGGTGTCTGTGAGAACGAAACGGTCGCATCCCATGCCTGCACCGATGGCAGGCGCCGATATATGATGCTCGGTCCGGTTCAGTCGAAGTACGCCAGGATCGCGTTGATCCCGTTGTTCGTGTTCCTCTGCGCCCCGTATCCGGAGCGGGGCCTCCTGTCGGACACCCTGGTCTCCCCGAGGCGCTGCGAGGGCCTCGGCATCGCCGGTATGAGCTTGGTCTGGTAGTTCGCCATATGTCTCTTCTCCTGCGGTTCTCCGCATTTACAACATCGGCGAGGGTGTATATTAACTGCTGGCTGTAATGGTTGTAATGCTGGTAATGTGGGTTATCTTTGTAATTTCTATGGCGGACGATGGAGGGACGATACGAAGAAGGAACGGCCTGCCGGCCGTGGAGAATGAAGGATGGCGCCCTTCCGGACGCGTGAAAAGAATAATCGGATCAATCCGAGAGCATATCCACGTAGAAGGTGTCGATGATCGCGCGCCCCTCGTCGGTCAGGATGTACCTGCTGCGGCGCGGATCCTTCTCCACCCACCCGTTGGACAGCCACTTGTTGACGAAGTCCCTCTGATAGTAGACGGCCTCGTTCTGCCTCTGGGCGTTCTTCTCGTCCTCGGACTTCTGCGTGTCCCTGTACCAGAGCCCGGCGTCCTTGATCGCCTGGACCATCTTCCCGCTCGTGACCGATTGGTTCTGCGAGTTCCGGACGTCCAGGATCCTCAGCGCGCGGACCAGGTGCTCCTCGGGCATCTCTATGGTGTAGCTCGGAAGCACGCGCGGGTCGTAGGTGGACTTGGTGAGCCCCACGGGCTTCCCGTCGATGAAGTAGAGCTCGCGGATCCTCTCGTTGGGCACGGTGTACTCCTTGGTCCCCACGGAGAACGGGATCGTCCCGGGCATCATCATAGAGGCTATCGCGGCTGCGGCCGCGTACTCCGGGGTCCCGGCGGACACGTTGACGTAGATCTCGCATCCGGGCTCGTTCTCCTTCTCGGAGCTGATGATCGTGAGGATCGTGCGGAGCATGACGGAGAAGTCGCTGACCCTCTCGTTGTGCTTCACCACATCCACCTTCAACGGGGACTGCTCGTCGAGCATCTCCACCACGCGGTTGCAGAAACTGTCGTACAACCTGCCGTTGTCCGACTCGGGGTCCTTGACGTAATGGATGACGTGGACCTTGTTGATCTCGTAGTACAGGGTAGGTTCCACTACCTTCGAGGTCTCGAAGGTGACACACGCCACCATTATCCTTTTTTTGCGGCCAGACGGCACAATGCATCCCGCATCTCGCAAGGGATTCTCGATATAAATAGCTATCATGACGTTCGAAACGAGTATTATGTAAATTACAAAGATAGCCCGTTATACAAACATTACAGCGTGAAGTATATGTACCCGACCGATAATGGGTGATCCAGTACCTCCCCCGAGGTATGCCGGAGACGGGATCGCCCATGTGAACGCCTCTGATGGTCGGCCGGGATGCGACTTATTTATCGCATCATCCATCCAACATCCTGGTCGACCCAAATCCTTATATCCAACCCATCTATCACACGGATTAACGGACGGGTGGCCTAGTCTGGATATGGCGGCAGCCTCCTAAGCTGCAAGCCGGGGGTTCGAATCCCCTCCCGTTCGCCATT
>CAVIUM010000167.1:0-3065 GCA_963645865.1 Lachnospiraceae bacterium | reverse complement strand
TCGTAGGTCCTTATCCAGACATCAACGATCTTCTCGCTGGAGCTGTCGTATATCGAACCAGTCGCTTCCGTTTTCACATCGAACTTGACGATTTTGCTTTCCTCTATCGTTCCGTCCGAATCCGTCGCGGCCATCGCCAGGACGGACCCGGCCAGAATGACGGCCATCAGTCCGATGGCCATGATCAGTCTCCCGGCGTCGTTCATGCTCCCACCTTCAGGAAGAAACAGAGCACGGCCAGTACAGCGGACACGGCCAGCGCGATCAGCATCCTCGCGTCCCGGGTGAAGAAGAACGCGACGGCCATCAGAGCCGCAAGGACCGCGAACAGGATGAAAATCAATCCGTGCTCTTCGATGAGTCCCTTCTGGGCATCGCCCGGCGTGTCGAAGACCGCGACGGCGTATCCGCTGGAATACGGCCCGTCGGCGGTGATTACGACGGAATACGTTCCTCCGTGGGCATACGTGTGCTGGGCGCCGTTGAGGACGGACCCGACGGCGATCGAGGTCCTGATTCCGTCTCCCCAGTTGTACGTCAGTTTAGTCGCATCGGTCACGCTGGACGTGATGCGCACGTCCCTTCCGTCGGAGTAGAGCTTCAATCCGGACACGGCAGGCTCCGAAGGAGCCGCGTAGCTGGGATTCGAAACGGATTCGGTTCCCGTGGACGTGACCGCGTAGGTCACGCTTCCGGAACGACTTCCGAGGGATGCGATTCCCTCCGCGTCCAGTCCCGACGCCTCCGCCTGGGAGATGATTCTTACATTGACTTCCAAGGACATTTCGGCATAAAGCGGTCCGGAATCGTGCGATGCGCGGACCGTCAGCGTGTAAGTCCCCTTATCGGAATCAACTATGTCCCTGGCCAGCACGAAACCCTCATCCGCATCGAACGCGAACAGTCCACGGTCGCACTCCACGGATACTTCCGTCCCGTCCGGGCCGGATACGGCCACGGGGAACACCAGAGCGCCTTCCTCAGCACCCGACACTATGACGGAATCGCCCTTCTGGACGCTTACTTTCGATTCGTTGATGGCGAGCGACGGCAGCACATTCAGCGTTATCGCGCACGATGCGTCCGCCTTCTCGAACACGGCACGGTACGTGCCGGGTTCGTCGATCGACCCGGACAGCGTGCCGTTTTTCCATTCCATCCCCGCACCGAGGGCCGTCCCGGATGCTTTAGCATCCGTCCAGTCCCCCGACGGGGAGTATGCGAAGGCGGAGCCTGCATAGAGCTCCGCTTCGCGGGCGTCGGAGGAATCCCCCGACGCCGACGGGAGGGCGAACGCCGCCATCGTCACGATGACGATGGCCAGCGCCGCCCCGAACAATTTTCCGTTCATTCTATCACCCATAGAGGACAATCCTGTTGCCCGTGGTTTTGACGCCTATCTGGACGGTTTCGCCGCCGACGTACTCCCCGTCGGAGTAGTACGTTTGGCACCATTTGCCGTCGGTTATGGCGTATCCGTTGAGATGGCCGACATGGAGGCGGTTGTTGTCAACCGCAGTCTCGCAGTACGCATAGGTCACGCCGTCGAAGACGAACGTGGCGCCCGTGACGGACTCCCCGTCGGCCAGAGCGACGGCCGCGCTCATGTGGCCCATGACGGGATTGTCGAAGGCGACGAATCCGGCACTCAGGCCCATGCGCAACGCGATATTGACGAACAGCGCGGCGGTGTCCTCGCAGTCCCCGTAACCCGAATAGATCGTCTCCATCGGGGTCGTCCAGAACTCCACCGTGCCGTACTGGTCCTGGTCGGATTCGTACCCGATGACGTCCTGGACGAAGGCCAGGGCGACCTCCGCTTTCTGAAGGTTGGTAAGCCCGGCCATCAGGGGGGCCAGATGCTCCGCGATGGCGTCCATGACGTAATCATCGGAAAGGCGATGGTACGGCATGGGATTGGCATACGTCGCGGTACGTCCGGCGTCGGACGCGACCGACTCGTAGTAGGTCGCGCGGTCCATCGACAGCTCGAACACCTGAACCGAGTCGATTCCGGACGGCCTGCCGTCGGTACCGAACACGGGGCAGTACCATGTGTAGGAAACCTCCTTCGAGGGGGATTCGGCGAACATCGCCGTAATCCCCGCGAAAGAGGCCCTAGAAAGCTCGTTGTCGCCCGAAAGGTATCTGCCGTTGTCGAACCACCCGATGAAGGCGCCATCGGACGGGACGGCCCTATAGCGGGCCTTCCCGTCGGATTCGGAGATGAGGACGACGGCCCCGTAGTCCGCCCCGTCGATTCCGGGCGAGCCGGATTCGTCGGAGCCGAAGGCGTCGGAACCGCCGTCGCCGTCCCCCCGCGTCAGGTACAGCGCCCCCGCTGCGAGGGCGATGACCGCTACGAGAAGGACGGCCAATCTGTTCATCAGAGCCACCCGATGTAGAAGGTCACGGAAAGGATGGCCGAAATCACGGCCCCTCCGATGACCAGTACGTCCGGATACATCAGCGCATAGACGGCGGCCAGCAGGACCGCGAGGAAGGCGAAGGGGAGCCAGAGCAGGGATGAACTCCCCTCTTCAGGCTCCTTCTCCGGCTCGTAGTCGGTGATGGCCGAACCGTCGGCCGCGTTGTACAGGACGTAGTTCACAGTGGCCCCGTGTCCGGCGTTGACCGCCGTGACGGAGATCACGTAGGATTTGGCGTCCTTGTACGTATGGTCCTTGGCGTATGCGTATCCGTCCCCTTCGACCCTCTCATAATCCCCATCGCCCCAGTCGATGACGACGTGGGTCGCGTGGGCGATCGTGGCCGAGAAGGACACTTCCGCGTAATTGTCGCCTTTGGCGGCGACTTCCACATCCTCGATGGTCGGGACGGTCATGAACTCAAGGGACTTCCATACGGTGACGGTTATCTCCTTGCTGGCGGTGCGGAGCTCGCCGTCAACCGTGGCCGTGGCGGTCACGGTGACGGTGAACTCGCGGGAATCGTCGCCGCCCAGCGTGGCCTTGGAGGGGTCGATGCTGAGCTTCCCGTCCACGATGGACGCGAATCCGTCGGGGAAATCCCCGCTCAAGGTCTTGGTCACTTCTATTCCGGAC
>CAVIUM010000166.1:0-3072 GCA_963645865.1 Lachnospiraceae bacterium | reverse complement strand
CACAAGGATAACGTTTTTTCATTCATACAATCACCCTCTCCGAATATTTCTGAATCCATGTTTTACGTAAATTCAAAACTGGCGTTCCTGCACCGAAGCGGAACGAAAGGAGTTCATGCAGGCATTCATCGAACGCATTGACCTGTACACGGAAAAGCAGAAGGACGGCAACTGAATCAGGAACATTGTGTTTGCATTCCCTGTTCCGGTGAACGGTCAGGAAGTGAAAGAACTTCCCTTGGAAAATGAAACAACAGTCGAAGGCAAGGTCGTCCGGGGTCATGTCCGACCTCGAAACGGATCCCGCCTCCCCGTCGAACAGCCTCCCGAGGGACACCTCCCCGTTGGAATCCCCCGATTCGAACAGGCTCATTGTGCGCATGCGGATATTCGAGATGCGTCCCGCTCCGGAATGCTTCATCTCTCCGGCGTCGGACTCCTTCGGAAGAGCCGAACCCGCGAGGATGTATCTGGCCCCGGGATCGCGGTCCACCGCGAACCTCGTCGCATCCCATAGCTTGGGGATGTCCTGCCACTCGTCTATCAGCCTCGGGGTCTCCCTCTCCAGCAGAAGAGAGGGCTTCGCCCTCGCCCGTTCGATGTAATAATCCCTGTAATCCGGATCCCGGAGGCTGATCGAGCTCGCGGTCGTCGTCTTCCCGCACCCCATGGGGCCCTGGATCGCCAAGGCGCCCATGGATGCGAGCCTGCGTCTGAAGTATTCGTCGACCACGCGCGGGTGGTAGCGTCCCTCGGCCCCCATCTTCCTCGACGACGTGAATCGTTATACAGAAATCAAACATCGACCTTTCCGACCCCGATGGAACACCGATGCCCGCGGAACGTGCCTCGATAGTCTATTATTATGGCCCCCCGTTCCCTCGCACCATGCTCAGACTGGGTTGGTTCTCCACAGGGCGGGGCCCCGGATCCCGCAATCTGCTGAAAGCGGTCATGGACCGCAAGCTGGCCGGGACGCTCGACGTGGAGATCGCGTTCGTCTTCTGCAACTGGTCCAACGAGGAGGAGGACAATCCCAAGCGCGAACAGCGCCAGATGTTCTTCGACATGGTCGAGGGATACGGGATCCCCCTGGCAACGGTCTCCTGGAAGGAGTTCGAGCCGGAGCTCAGGGCCTCGGACGAGGCGAAATGGCGCGTGGAGTACGGCAAGGCCCTGAGGGAGGCCGTCTCCCCGTACCCGTTCGACCTGGGCATCCTGGCGGGATACATGCTGTGGATGGACGACGACACATGCGAGGCGTTCGACATGCTGAACCTGCACCCCGCGCTCCCGGACGGCCCCAAGGGCACCTGGCAGGAGGTCATCTGGCAGCTCATATCCGAGAACGCCGACAGGCAGGGCGCCATGATGCACGTGTGCACCGAGGAGTGGGACCGCGGAGCGGCGATAGCGTACTGCGGGTTCCCCATCCGCGGACCCGGCTACGACGAGCTGTGGCAGGACCTGGACGACAAACTGAAGACCAGGAGCCTCGACGAGATCCGCCAGTCGGAGTACCTGGACAACCCGCTCTTCAAGAAGATAAGGGAGGACGGCGCCAAGCGCGAGCTCCCCCTGATCACCGAAACGATCTCGGCGTTCGCCGACGGGAGGCTCAGGATAATCGGCAAGAAGCCCGCCTCCAAAGACGGCGTGCTGAACGGCGCCTACGACCTGTCCGACATGGTCGACAGGGCCCTGGAGGAGCGATCATGCCCGGAGAATACGACCCCGCGGAGGAACTCGGGCTGTTCCCCGACAGGATCTTCGTGACCAATCTGAGCGGTTTCATACTGAAGAACAACAGCCTCCGCGACCTCTGCGGGAGGTTCATACGCAACGGGACGCACTTCTACGACGTCATCAGGAGGTACGACTCCCTCACCGCGTACGTCCTGGGCAGGGAGGAGGCCACCGCCGGGAACACCGTGAAGTGGGTGATCCCGTTCCTGAAGGCCAACGGCGCCACGGACCATCTGGTCCAGCAGACGTATGCGGACACCCTGCAGCTCATGCCGGGGTCCGAGGATGCACTGAGGTTCATCTCCAGGCTCCTGCCGACGTTCGTCACCACATCCCTGTACGAGCACGGATGGATGACCGTCGCGGACAGGATCGACGCCCCGCTGTGCGAGGTGTTCTGCTCCAAGATGGACCTGGACCACGTTCAGTTCGGCAGGACAGACGCGCGGAGGATCCGCGAGATGTGCGACGAGATCAACGCGCTGAGGGTGCCGAAGACGGTGTACGAGCTCAACGTCCCGATGGAGGTCGACAGCGACGACATCAGGATCATCAAGACGCTGGACGACATCCTCCAGAACAGGCTGCCGGAGCTCCCGGCCATGGGCCTGATGGAGTCCTCCAACCCCGTGACGTCCCACCGCAAGGCGTACCAGCTCCTGGACATCAGGAAGCAGACCAACATCGACCTGGACTGCACCATGTACATCGGAGGGGAGGACACGGACTACCAGTGCCTGGACCTCGTCAGGGATGCGGGCGGGGTGGCGCTGTCCTTCAACGGGTCGGACTTCGCCGTGAGGGGATGCAACATCGCGGTCATGTCCAAGGATTCCACCGTGGGGGCGGTGTTCGCGTCGCTCTTCAACGACAGGGGGATCGAGGCGATCCTCGATCTGGCGGCGAACTGGGACAGGCAGTATCTGAAGAAGTGCGAGTTCCCGGACAGGAACCTCCTCGACAGGATGCTGCAGGCGCATCCGCGCAGGCTCCCGGAGGTCTACGCCGTGGACAAGAGCAACGTCGACGAGATAGCCAAGAAGAGCGCCGAATTCAGGAAAAGGCTCATCGGTCAGCGAGACTGAGGAGAGGTATGGTGCTCTGGACGGGATTCGAACCCGTGTGTCGGCCTCGAAAGGGCCGAATGATTGGCCGCTACACTACCAGAGCTTAGCACACCCATCGACGTCCTGTTTATAAGGTTGGCGACAGACGTGCTTACTGCATGATCGATTATAAACATTGTTAAGTCAATGAAACTAAGGGCTGACCGACCCCGATAATCCGTAATCTCCCACGATGAGCCTCACGGTCGCGCCTCCGAAT
>CAVIUM010000165.1:0-3128 GCA_963645865.1 Lachnospiraceae bacterium | reverse complement strand
GCTCCATACGGCTCCTGGACACCAACTCATCTACCAGACCGCGGGTGCGGGGGACCAACACGCGACACAGCTCATGACGGTGCCCGTACGGATGGACCGTCGACTCCCCGTCCATGACGGCCGGAGTGTCGCAGTACCATACCGATCCGAACATGGGATCTGTCGATCCGCTCCATCCGCACACGCCATCCGTTCCTGTAGCGACCTCGGATACGGAATCCCCGTCCGTCATCCGGATCACGGCCCTTCTCCCGGAGAGCGGATCGCGGACCTGTCCCGCGGAGGAGAACTCGTACCCGAGGTTCCGTCCGACCAGGATCCCCATCAGATCGCCGTCCGCATCCCCTCCGAGGATGCGTCCGATTGCCTCCATCTGCTCCGCGAGCTGGGGGTCCGATGATGCAGAATTGTCCAGACGATCGGTCAGAGCGGCATATGCCTCCTCGGGACCGCAGGATTGCAGCGTGCGGAAGGGATCCTCCGGCATCCCCTCCCGACGGACGATGTCCCCGATAGCCTGCGCAACCTCGCGCTCCTTCGCGGACCCGAATTCGGCGGACGCCTCGGCGACGGAGTACAGCGCTTTCAGGACGGTGCTCTTGCCCGTCCCGTTCCCTCCGTACAGAACAGTCAATCCGTCGATGCGGATGACCGCATCCGGAAGGGCGCGGACGCCTTCGATCACGAGTTCCATGATTGGTGGACCGCACTCGAATATTACAAACTTATCTAATGGCACCCGACGGTACGGAGATCACTCCTTCCCCGGGAACCTCCCCTTGAACGCCCCGTCCAGGAAACCATCGACGAGGTCCTCGGGGACCCTCCCGTCCTCCGCCACGACCGACGCCATGGCCTCGTACAGCAGGGCGACGGTCCTCCCCTTGGGGGTGAGGCTGTAGCGGGTGGACCTCTTCCCGGTGTCCGGGCGCGAGCGGACGTCCTCGTAGGTGAGGAGGCCGGCCTCCGTGAGGCGGGCGCAGACGGCGAGGATCGTCTCGCAGTTCCCCGCGACGTTGTCCCTCAGGTCCTGCAGGATGCATCCGTCGTTGCGCAGAACGTAGCGGAGCACCGGCGCGGCGTGGCGGGTGTTCAGGATGTCCGTCCCCTCTCTCATGCTGTACGGGGAATCCCGTACCGGATTTATGGGCATAGTCTCGCACTGTACCGGAGTACAATATTGTCCGATTTAAATACGGCCTCCGCGTGGACCGGGTCGGTATCCGGGGAGAGCTCCCCGGCGACGGGGTGCCGGATGCCGAAGAAACGCGACAGCTTCTCGGTCGAGAGGACCGGGGAGGAAGAATACACATGAAAGGAAATGAAAGCAAATGCGCAGCCGTCAGGCTGGAGAAATCCAGGCTGATCGCCGCGATGGCCATCCTCGCGGTGGCGTTCGTCGTTCTGGCGGCCGTTCCGGCTGTCATGACGGAGAGCGACGCGGGCACCGACACCAAGACGACTACGGCCGTCAGTGGCTCATCGGTGGACGTATCCTCGGGTGGCTGGTTCTATGCAGCAGACAATATAACCATCACCGGAAACACTGCGGAAGCCGGCGCGGTCCACGTGATCGTGGCCGACACAAAATACGTTGAGTACTCCGTAAACGCAGGACCCTCAATCGATGTCTATATCGCCTCCACCGCAAGTGGAAGCGAAGTCACATTCGATACCGAGACCAAGGTATCTATCACCGGAGCCACCGGAAGCGCTCCGAAGATAACTGCAGCAAACTCGAAATACACCTTCGAAAACCCTGGAGTCAGCGATGCCAACGTAACCGAAGGAGTGGTTGTTAAAACCAGTGGGATCGAACTATACCCTGTAGCAAAATTCGAGACTCAGAATACAATTAGCGAAAATACGTACTATGTCCATGTGAAATTCCCCGGAATAACCGAGGGAACCGGATCCAAAAAGATCACAGATGTGACCGTCGGGGACGGGACCGCGACGATCGCCCTGAACCTCTCCGAGAGGGTCGTTGCGGATAGCAACGAGACCGACGTCACCATCACGTCCAAGGGTTCGAGCAATTTCACCATTGGAGACAGTGACAAATGGGCCGGAAGCGTTGCAATCACCTCTACAACCGGAACCATCACCCATGCGACCACCAATCTCCCGGAGACCGGGAACGGCATGTACCTGCCCGGAATCTATGATGAGACGGCCGAAGAGATCAAGGCACCTGCAAATGTAGAGGTCACCGGAGGACAAACCTACAAAGTCATGGCCGGGACCAAGACGGGAGAGATGGCTCTCGGGACCAGCAATTGTGCTGGCGAGAACCTGTACGTCGGATTCTCGAGCAACTTCGTGGCCGCTACCGAAATTTCGTTCAAATTCGAAAGTAATGCCGAAGACGGAGTCACGGTCACCGGGGAATCCTCGGCAAACGTCAACTGGTCGAACGGGACCCTGACGATCAACATCCCCGCGACCATCGCACAGATGACAGCGGGAGACATGATTCTAGGAAATGATACAAACAAGACCACCGGCCAGCTTAATCTCTCCGGAGAACTGAAGCTCGGCGCCGACCTGACGCTGGGTGGTATTCTCGAAGTTAGGACCGGCGGATCCGTCTCCGGCGATGGTAAGATCGTCGACGGGGAGCATGCGATCACTATCTCCAGCACCGCCGGCGTCTCATTCGTCATCACGAATGCTGCGGAGGGCGGAAAGACTCTGACTCTGAATGATTTCGTCCCGGCGACACAAGCGATCATCACCCCAGCCGGAGACGTCTACAAGATCTCCGGTGGCATGACATCTGGAACCATCACCGCAGGAACCGGCGCGAGCGTCTCTGTCGACACCGGAACTGCCCTAGCCGTTTCCGGGCAGACTTCCGCACAGACCGCAGAGATCACAGGGACGACCACAATCGTGGGAACCCTGACCATCCAGAACGGTAACAACCTGAGGCTGACCGACGGTGCCACCGTGTCCGGAACCCTCAACGTGTTCGGCAAGACGACCGGAAGCACCATCACGACCACCGGAAACGGGAAGATCTGCACCCCCACCGGATCCAAGGACGGATACATCGACAACGCCCTCGGGACCGGCACCTCCGTGTCGGGCGACAAGCTCGCTGTCGGAGTCGCGAACATCAGCGA
>CAVIUM010000164.1:0-3148 GCA_963645865.1 Lachnospiraceae bacterium | reverse complement strand
GGCCGTCGTTCTGGCCGGGTCCGTCCTGGCGATGGCCGCGACGGATTCGGACGGGGCCATCGAGCCGAAGGAGATCGCCTACGGTACCATCGTCGGCCAGGCGACCGCATCGAACGATTACCTGACGGCCACGCTGACCCTGAAGACGGACAGCAATGGGGATTGTCATGAGACTATCACCATCACCTTGACCGATAAGGGACTGAGATACTCCAAAGTGGGGACGTACACCGTATGTGCTGATGGGAGCAAGGCGAACGGCGTGTCCACGAACACCGAATATTTCACCGCTGACGTACCCAGGACCAACCCGTTCTGGGCCGATTCATCCTTCGGACCCACCCAGGTAAGGGGATACGAGGAGAGGCACGGCGGTACGACTAATACGATGTACTTCTACGTCGGAAACAGCTACAGCGATTACGCCCAGAAGGTATCCGTCACCTACACGATGGGCATCAAGACCATCTACACCTACTCGACGTCCGTAACCTACGACGCCAACGGCGGTTCCAACGCCCCGTCCAAGACCTCCACCTCCACCCAAACCGTGGAATCCTACCCGTCCGGGTCCGAGGCCGTCACCATAAGCGCCGGCGAACCCACCTGGGAGGGTCATACCTTCCTCGGATGGTCCGCATCGAAGTCCGGCAGTCCGAGCATCAAGGCCGGCTCCACCCAGCAGATCGACAAGGGTTCGGACATAACCGTCTACGCCCAATGGGAGCTCAAATCCTCCACGCTCCTCCTCAAGAACGGGGATTCGACCTTCCATACCACCATCGTTGATTGGGGTACGGAGGCATCCATCCCGACCAACATCCCGACCAGGTCCGGATTCACATTCGTAGGATGGTCCGCCACCGATGGAAGCGAGACCGCCGAGTATTTCGCGGGGGACAAGGTCACCCTCAAGGACGATTTGACCCTGTACGCCGTATGGGACATGGACCCGATCTCCTTCACCCTGACCTTCGACGCCAATGAAGGGACCGGAGCTCCAGAACCCATGACCGTCACCTCCAAGGACGAGATATGCAGGTTCGACATCCCCTCCACCCTCCCGACGCTCAACGGATACGAATGTGTCGGATGGTCCACCGTCCGCAACGGGAGCCTGGAGTACAAGGCCGGCGAGAGCATCGGCGTTCCATACGCCGAGCCGAACGAGACCCTGTACGCCGTATGGATGCCATTGCTGACCTACACCCTCAAGTTCGATGCCAACAACGGAACGAACGCTCCGGGCGACGTCACCGGACAGACCATCGGGGATTCGATCAGTCTTCGCGTTCCCGTTGATACGCCCACCCGCACGGGATACAAGTTCCTCGGATGGAGCACGGATTCCTCCGCGGGCTCCGCGGAGATCTACGCCGGGCAGTCGTACAAGCTCACCTCCAGGACCGTCACCCTGTACGCCGTATGGGAGAAACAGCCCGTCGTCTACTCCATCAAGTTCAACGCCAACGGCGGCGAGGGCGTGCCGACGGCCAACGCCGTCCGCACCGCCGAATCCGCCGTGTCGATCATCGTCCCGGCGGGGACGCCGGAGTGGGAGGGACACGCCTTCCTGGGTTGGTCAACCTCCAAGACCTCCACGGCCGCGGAATACAAGGCGGGCGATTCCGTCGCCCTGACTGAATCCGCGCCGATCATCACCCTGTACGCCGTATGGAAGGAGATGACGCTGTACACACTGGCCTTCGACGCCAACGGGGGGACCGGAGCTCCGGCGTCCGTGACCGCATGGTCGCTCGACACCGGCTACAGCATGACCGTCCCCTCCGACGCGCCGACCAGGGAGAATCACCGCTTCGTCGGCTGGGCCGCGTCCGAGTCGGCGACGACCGCCGACGTGGAGCGCGGCGGATCCTACCGCATGACCGGCGCCAGCGTCACCCTGTACGCCGTTTGGGAATGGACCAAGGAGATGACCTTCACCCTGACCTTCGACGTCGGGGAGGGAACGGGCGCCCCGCAGTCCAAGTCCGGAACGGCGGTCGCGCCGTCCCTGACCGTGGACGTCCCCTCGGACGTCCCGACCAGGAGCGGGTACGAGTTCGCCGGATGGTCACTGTCCGGATCCGCGGAAGTCGCCGACTACGCCGCCGGAAGCAGGATAGTCCTGACGTCCGAATCCACCGTGCTCCATGCCGTGTGGAAGAAGGTCGTCACGTACACTCTGACCTTCGACGCCAACAACGGGACCAACGCACCCGGCAAGGTATCCGATACATCGACCGAAGGCTCGTGCGAGCTGACGGTCCCGACCTCGGAGCCCACCCGCACGGGATTCAAGTTCCTCGGATGGTCCGAATCCAAGGAGACCGTCGCTCCGGAGATCAAGCCCGGGCAGGTCCTGACCGTCACTGGAGACGTCACACTGTATGCCATCTGGAACGAGATTGTCACCTTCACTCTGGCCTTCGATGCCAACGGAGGGGACGGAGCTCCCGGTCCCGTGTCCGATACATCGGACGCGGGTTCGTGCGCCCTGACCATCCCGGCAGGCGTCCCGACCAAGGTTGGAAGCGATTTCCTCGGATGGTCCCGCGACAGCCAGGCCACCGAACCCGAGTACCAACCCGGCCAGTCGGTCGAGCTGACCGTCCGTTCGCTGACCCTGTACGCCATATGGCAGCAGTTCCCGTCCGTGGAGTTCTCCGGACAGTCCGAGATCACCGTCATAGTCAACACGACAGCCACCTCGACCGTCTCCTGGACGCCTTCGGATGCTACCGTGGTAGCCGACGGCCCCTCGTGGATCCGGTACGACAACGGAGCCATCACCATCGACGCGCCCGCCTCGGAGGACGTCGGGGTTCTCACCCTGACGGCCAGTCGCGACGGATGCACCGAAACCGTTTGGACGCTGACCGTCCGCGCGATCCCGCCGGAGGATGCCGCGCTCGTGACCTTCCAGGGCAACGGCGCGACCAACTCCTACGTGTTCGTGGTCCAGGGCGGGAAACTGACCGCCCCGTCGGAGCCCACCCGCGACGGATACTCCTTCGCCGGATGGTACACGCAGGACGGCCAGAAGTACGACTTCGATTCGACCGTGACCGGGAGCCTGGTCCTCATCGCCCATTGGGACGATGCGGATTCCAAGGAGCCGTTGCCTGTGGCATGGATCCTCGCGGGC
>CAVIUM010000163.1:0-3195 GCA_963645865.1 Lachnospiraceae bacterium | reverse complement strand
GTTCATGATGATGGATTGCTTATATGTCACATAGATGGTGTTGACGAGGGTGACGGCCATGTTGAACGTGATCTCGTCTCCGGGAGCCGCTCCGGTGAACGTTATCGCCAGATTCTTACCGATCGATGAACCGGTCTCTGTCGTCGTTGTTGTGGCCTTGACATTCCCGTTAAGGGCCGTGGTCGTCCCGGTCGCACCATTCAACGTGACATTCTTCGCTGCAGTGTCGCCAGATGACCTCACCTGGATATCGGTGTATTCGACATCCAGATCGATCTTGCCGGTCGTTATCGTGATGTCGGACATTTCGGTGTCCGAGAACCAAGAGTAAGTTACTCCCGACACGGCGGTCAGAGCAAGAGCGATGACGATCACGGATGCGATTATCATTCTTACTTGTGCTTTCATCTTTCCTTACCTCCACCGGTTTCTACCGGGAATAGTCCCCCAGTCCTTCTCGACAGGAAGGCATTAAGGACGATGACGGCCGTGTACGTGACGGCGGGAGGTTGCCGATGGAATTGAGCTACGCCTACCGCCACATCTCTCCTGACACGCCCCATGGGTGTGTCAACGGCCTGGAGTGTGACTGTTCAGGGCTGCTGTGCTGCGAACACCCCTAACTTGAACGACAGGCTCTTGCCCATCGCTTCGTTCCCTGTTTCCTGAGGCAATGCTATGGTCATGTCGACGGTGATCCTGGAACCGGAGGACATCTCACCCAACGGAGTGGACCATTCACCGCTTGTCTGAGCATCCAATATTTCCGAGATCGTCATGGTGTTGCCATTGACGGTCAGTGTGATGTAGTCGGCCAGACCGCCATCATCGATCTCTGTCAACATGACGAATGCATCCAACGTGATGCCTGAAGTGTTGGATATGTCGACGGTGATCGTCTGCGTGACACCCGGAATGATACCGCTGAGATCGAATGTGAATCCGCTCAATCTTTCACTCACATCCTCTTCGAAATACTCCAGATCGCCGAATGTTCCTGCCTTGTATCCTTCGTAATGGGTGACTGTTGCTTCGAATCCGTTCTCATCCAACACGGTCACCGAGAAGGAACCGGTCTTGCCCTGATATGACACGGTGACGGTCTTCTGACCGACGGAGTCCCATCTTGTCTGTGAGCATGTGAAACCTGAAGTGACGACCTTTGATGATCCGTCGCTGTAGTTCAGTTTGACAGATATCTGGGAAACGTCGAGCTCCGTTCCCACCTCCACGACAGTGGGGTGCGATTGTACGGTCATCGATTGCAATGTCTTCGGCGAAGAAGGTGTCGGACCTGGTGCAGGGTCGGCTGCGAACACCGCGGATATGCTGTGGTCGCTGGTGATGTTGCTGAATGTGTATGTTCTTCCGGAGTAGGATATCGAAGTGCCGTCGATGACCAGTGATGACAGATGATATCCCGAGTACGCAGTGATCGTGAATGTCTGCGAACCGCCCCCTATCACCGAGACCGATCCTGATGGCGAGATGGAACCTCCCGATGTGAAGGATGATGTTATCGTATACGTCTTCACAGCCGTGGAGAGTACGGTGATGTCGATGTCCACATCCTCGGTGATGTCGGTCACCATGACGATAGGGGATGTCCCCACCTCCTTCCCATCGACTACCACGGAACTCAGGACATATCCTTCGTTGAGCGCGATCGTGACAGCAAGGGAACCTCCGTATGCTACACGCACTAGGCCTGATGGTGAGATCGTTCCGTAATCTGCACCTGTTGTGGAGCCTACCTTGACATTGACGGACACGTCTACAATCGGATCCGACATTATACATTCTCTAAACTTGACCTCGACGGTGTGTCCGGAATCCATCATGATGGGGACACGATTGGTGGAGCCTATGGACTCGCCATCGACGATCACGTCTGATATGACATTGCCGTCCCCAGGTGTGATGTCCAACACTATGGTCTCTCCCTCGGCATATTCTCCCGAGTCATATGATACGGAACCGCTGCCTTCGGTGGAGATATCTAACCGATACGTTCCCGCGGGAGAGAACACCACACGGACCTTATGGTCGCTCAAGATGTGGGTGAGTTTTAGGATCCCATCATCGATCTCTTTGGATCCGCCATCGACCGATACCTCGGATATCCTGTATCCTTCCGCCGGAATCATCTTGAACTCAGCGGTACCGAAGAGATGCACGGATGCGTGCGTGGGTTCGACGGTCCCCTCTCCCTCGATCTCCACATCCACATCATGCTGTATGGAGAGGATGATCGCTATCGCGATGATGAGAATGATCGCTACGATCAGAATCTTCCTTCCCTTCTTGACATTTTCTTCCATATCAATCACTCTCCTTGTCACTGTCTTCCATACGCAATGCGCGGATGATGTTGCAGATCTCGTAGGCTATGATCAGAACACAGGGGATGACGATGAGACACAGTTTGCCTGTCCATGTCGATAAGAATACAACAAGCTCCCCGAGCCAATGAGAGGTACCGACGACCTTGCCGATCACATCACCTGAATCGGATGCGACTATCTGAACGGAACCATTTGTCGGATCATCCGCGATGGAATCTCCCTTCAAAGTGTACGTGTACACCCCGTCGTTCTCTGCGATCTCGATGATACGGTGTGTGACCACCATATCCTCTTTGGATACGGGATGCGTATAATCGAAAGTCAGAACATCCCCGATCTTCAGGGATGAATAGAAATCGTTCCCATCCACTTTGTGGATGATCACCATGCTGCCGGTGGGGATCGTTCTGATGGGGTAATCCCTGGGTTCCCCGTCCATGGAACCGGATACCACGATCTTCGCTTCCGTGTGTGAGAAATCCAACGAATCACCGTTGATGTGTATGACGTAGCCTAGACCACCTACGACAACAGCAACGACGATGACTATCTCGATCATCCTGACATCGGACAGCTTGGAACCCATTACCCGTCTCTCCTAGGCGGGTCCGGACTCCATTAAGATAAGGATCCGACGGTCGGAAAGAGCCGACCCCCCCCCCACTCACGAATATCGATGTGGAGGAGGGGCGATCACGCTTCCCCGTCTTATGTTGGATTATACATCCAACCAGATATATTAACGTGTCCCTTGGTTCTCAATGGCGACAATACATACTATCTGAACCATTGTGGGATAATTATCCGGCGGTCCCCCGCCGGTGAATGGTTTATCAGTCCTTCATCAGGG
>CAVIUM010000162.1:0-3246 GCA_963645865.1 Lachnospiraceae bacterium | reverse complement strand
CCCCTGAATCGACCTCGATCGAAGAGGATCCGACGGAGAAGCGGAGCCTCATCTTCCCGTCCCCGTAGCATTCGACGTAATCGGAACCGTTCCATTCGCCGATGTGGTCGGCGACGGTGGAGAACTGCTCGTTGATCTGGTTGGTCGCGTTGACCAGCATCATGGCGCTGTTGTAGTAGGTCCCCGAATCGGTCAGGATGTCATACGGGCTGTACTCGGCATCCCTGCCCCAATATGAGGACGCGGCCAATTCGGCCTGGCGTATCCAGTGCTCCTTCGTCAGACCCCAGACATTCTGATAGTTGTTCAGCGCGTTGGCGTAGACGGAAGTACCGTCGGCCAGGGACCTGGCCAGCAGCCTGGCCTCCTCCCTGCGGAGCTCCTCGTTCTGCTTCTCCGGGTCATCGGGAGTCACAAGGTCGTAGACGTTCCATGCTATGTCACCGACGACGGCGATCCTCCAGATCGTCTTGACCCACTTGAGTATCGTCGGGCCGTGCTTGATCACGAACTCGGAACCGCGGATGGCCGCGATGACGGGATGCCCTTTCGAATCCTCTTCGTCCTGGAGCTGGACGGCCGTCAGGGGCACAACGAGCATGACGGCCACCATGACGAACGCGGCGATGCGTCTGGACCTCATATCCAGAATCTCACCACCACGATTGCGATGATGATCAGGACCGCAACGGCTCCGATCAGCACCCAGTTGGTCGATCCCTTTGGTTCGGGTTCGGAATCGCCGGAAACGGCGATCGTCTTGGTATCTGAATCCGTGTGGCCTGTGGACGATGTGACGACGAGCGTGACGGCATGATTCCCTTCGGACAGTCCCTCCGACTTCAGGACGGTCGTCTTTCCCGTCCCGATATCGGTACCGTCCAAGGTCCATCTGTACGATGCGGCGTTGGTGGAGCCGGACGCATCCAGCTTCCATCCCCCATCGGTCTCCGCGATGGTGAAGGACGCCTTCGGCCTGATGGCGGTCGGCGTATCGTCATCGTCGTCCGGGACGACGTCGTCCCATCCCCCGACGAGCTTCATGTCCTGCGTCACGACGGTGGAGAAATCCCACTTCTTCCCCTCGAAGTACCATCCGTTGAACGTGTGGCCTTCCCAGACGGGTTCCGTGGGCTCCGTCGCAGTCCCCCCGGCATCGACGATCTGCTCGGAGAACGCGCCGCCGTTGTTCGGATCGAAGGTGACGATCCAATCCACGCGGGGATTGTAATGCTCGCCCTGGACGCTGTAGGGCATCCTGGACTCGTAGTAGCCTTTGGAATCGTGGGATCTGACGGTGATGTGGCCGTACGAGGTGTACTCGTACGTGTGAGACGCCTTCCCGACCGACACTCCGATCGCGTCGCTGCTCTCCTTGCCGGACGTGTTGAAGTCCTGGTCGCCCCAGTACACGTCGAAGGCCATGTCGTAGTAGCCGCCCTTCATCTGCACAATGACGGTCAGCCCGTCGACCGTGACGGTGAAGTGCTGCGCCCACTGCGCCTGGAGGATCGTATCTGATTGGACCGTATCCGAGGAGAAATCCCACAGCCCGGTCTGGGTGAGGGACCTCCAACCCAGGAACACGTACCCGTCCATCGTCGGATCTACGGGTCTGACGACGTTCCCACCGGATGCGATCCTCTGGACCTCGTAGTTCCCGACGCCGCCGTTGGTGCTGAACGACACGTCGTAGTACGACGGGTCGTCCGGCTCCGAGGAGCCGTTCTCCTGCCAGACGGCGTACAGACGGACGTCCGAGTTTACCTCGTAATCCTCGTATCCCCAGACGTCGCCGTCCTTGGATTCGGACCACCCGACGAACGTGAACCCGTCGCGGACCATGTTCAATGCCGTGGGCAATTTGACGTGGCATCCGGACTCGACCTTCTGCGATGATACTATCCCCTGCCCGCCGTTGGCGTCGTAGGTGACCGTGCACAAATCCGTCCCTGCGGGGACGAAGTACGCCTCCATGTACATGGAGCCGGAGACCGTCAGGTTCAGTCCCGGCGCGTATGCGACGTCCCTGTCCTGCGAAGGCCTCCAGCCGATGAACCGGTATCCGTCCTTGGTCACCCCGTCGGTCCTCAGCGTGACCGTCCTCCCGTCGTGGACGACGTAGGCGGCCACGTTCTCCAGGGAGCCCCCGTCCAGGGAATAGACGAGGACGTCCGGGTCGGCTACCCATTTGGCCTCGACGGTAGCGTCGAACGCGATGGTGTAGAACGCCCCCAGCGCGTAGACGGAAGAACTTCCCCTGCCGTCGGGGATCTCCCATCCCACCAGGGTGCATCCGTCCTTGGAGATCTGCTTCCCGGAGCTGTCGGTGTGGTTCGGAAGTACGGTGGCGGTCCCCACGGGCGCCTTCACGGAATTGATCGAACCCGTTCCGCCGTCCATATCGAAGGTCAGGGTGCGGTCCGAATCGCTGGACGAGGGGACGTTGATAACCCACCATCCATAGTAGGACGAGCCGCCCGTCCTGCATTCGATCTCCACGTAGCAGTTCCCCGGTGAGTCGGGGGACCCGCTGAACGTGACCGTTCTGTTGGATATCGTGAGGGAAAGCCAATCGGGCTTGGCGACCACGCTGTATCCGTAGGTGTTGGAGAAATTGGCCTCCGAGAAGACCTTCCAGAAGTCGCTCTCCGCGGATCCGTTCCTCACGGGCACGTAGCTGTAGACCGCATCGACCGAACCCGTTGAGGGTGCGGCGCTGTCATGTACCGCGTTCGCGACGGTGATCTTCTGCCAGACGGCGTACAGCGTGACGCTGTACGACGGCATGGTGTAGTCGGAACCCGCCTCGTACGTTGATGTGGACGACGTCTTGGACGCGGACCATCCGGTCAGCACGTACCCGTCGCAGGAGAACGTCCTGGTGGGCAGCTCGATGGTCATCCCGGAGATCAGCGTCATGGTCTTCGCGGTCCCGGAGCCGGACGGGTAGTTCGGCTCCAGGGTCAGCGTGCCGACCGATGCGCCGTCCCCGTCGTCGGAGACCGCGATGCCGACGGCTGCAAGCGTCAGCAGCGTCAGGACGAGGATGGTAAGGGGTTTGATGGCGCGGACGGACACGGGATCACTCCGCGTATGCGAATATCCCCTTCGCCGAAGGCGCCGAGTCGAACTGCGAGTACACCTTGAGGGTGAACGTCTGGACCGCGTCGCCGTACCCGGTCTTGGAGACCTTGACGGTGACGTCGTGGGATCCGACCGCCGTAGGCGTCCCGGAGACCGTTC
>CAVIUM010000161.1:0-3263 GCA_963645865.1 Lachnospiraceae bacterium | reverse complement strand
GTCTGCGGCGATCTCCATGTCCTTCTGGGTGACGGCGTACCCGGAATGGGGGTACCTGCCCATGAGGACGGTGTCCATAACGGTCATGGCGAACGTCTCCCCGGATGTCTGGGGGACGTAGGCGATCTTCTTGGCCACGTCCTTGAAGGTCATGTCCTCGACGTCTTTGCCGTCTATGAGGACGCGCCCCTCGGTTGGCTCCAGGATCTTGTTGATCGTGTACATCAGGGTGGACTTCCCGACCCCGTTCGGGCCCAGGATGCTGACCAGCCCCGGCTCCGAGATCTTCAGGTTGATCCCGCTCCACACGCATACGTCGCCGTAGGAGACTCCGAGGTCCTCTATGTCTATCTGAATGGTCATGTCACCAGATCTCCTTCTTCTGCCTCAGGACGAGGAACATGAACACGGGCCCTCCGAGGATCGACGTGATGATACCGATGGGCAGGCTGGGCATGACGATCTGCACGACGCAGTCGGACAGCATCATGATGCATGCTCCCATCAGCCCCGCCGCGGGGATCAGGATCTTGTTGTCCGATCCGACGAACATACGGGCGATGTGGGGCCCGACCAATCCGATGAACCCGATGATACCCGTGAAGCTCACGATACCGGCAGCGACCAGTGAGACGACGGCGAGCACGATGATGCGCGCGCGGTTGATGTTGATCCCTATGCTCTTCGAGTAGGCATCGCCGGAGTTCATGGTGTTGAGCACACGGGCCATGTACATCAGGATCCCTCCGCCGATGACCGACACGGCGAACAGGTACGGGAGCTGCTCCCATTTGACGCTGTTCAGCGTTCCGACGGTCCAGGCGTACACAGATGATGCGGCGTTTGGATCCGCCACCAGCATCAGGTACGACTGCACGGCGTTGAAGATGTACATCAGCGATATGCCCGACAGGATGATCATCGCCGGCGACGGCTTCCTGAAGGTGGACATCAGGATGATGAACGCGGCGGGGATGAGCGCGAATATGAACGCGTTCAGCACGATCCCGTAGTTTCCGGGGATGAGGGTGATGCCCATGGTCATGGCCAAGGTGGCTCCGAGGGCAGCTCCCGAGGATATGCCGGTGGTGTACGGGTCCGCCAGCGGGTTCTTCATCATGCTCTGCATGGCGGCTCCGGCCATTGCGAGGCCGACTCCCGCTATCAGAGCGGCGAGGACACGGGGCATGCGCAGGTTCCAAACGACCCGCATGTCCACGCTCATCTCCTGGTTCCAGTCTCCGAACCTGTCGAAGATCAGCTGGTAAACGGTGATGAAGTCCAGCTGGTACGGCCCCAGGCCTATGTCCACTGCCAGGACTATGAGCGCCAGGAAGAAGACGACAAGGAGCATCAGGCGCTTGGCGTACTTGAACGCCTTGTAATGCCTTATGATGGCCTCGTTGGAGGTCTCGTTCTCGTCGGCCTTCTGGAGCTTCCCGATCAGATTGCCGGAGAGCCTGACCTTGGACGCGGTGTTGTTGACTTTCGTTCTAATCTTTAGCTTCGACATTGGGAACTCTCCAATAATCAGATGATGTTTCCCGTCAACGCGTAATCGCTGGATGCGATGACCACCGATTGGAGGACGCAGCCTTCCGAGATGTAGAACGTGTAATCCGTTCCGCCCTCGCTGCGTGTCCAGACGCCGACGTCGATGTCGTTCAATCTCGTCTTGTGGGAGTACGTGTACAGTCCTTGGTCCGGAGCGTCATCGTCATCGAACATGAGCGAGAACTCCAGGTCCAGCTGGGATTGGCCCGTGCCGACGGACACGCTGTACGAGTACAGGTGGTAGCCTGCCCTGTAGGCGACGTACTCGGACTGGCCAGTGCCTGTGCAGGGCTCGTCTCCGACGGTCCCGGCGAAGGAGTACTGGCAGCTGCGGTCGTGGGCATCGGGGTTGATGGCCGACAACGCATCGAACATGAGGAAAGCAGACAGCGACCCTGCGATGAGCAGCGCCACGAAGGCAGCCGTCACCACGGCGTCGCCGATCTCGACCTTCAATTGAACATCTCCGATGGAAAGAGGGGCCGGAGCCCCTCTGGTTTGTATCAGCTGCCGTCGTAGAACAGCAGGTCCTCGATCGCGTCGTACGTGTACTGGTATTCGCCGGTCCCGTAGATCCCCATCAGCTTCAGTCCCTCGTTGGTGATCTGCTCCACGGGCAGGTCCCATCCGTAGAGGTAGTTCCCGATGGTGGAGAGGAATGTCAGCTCCATGGGCCCGGAGGCGTAGATCCATCCGAACACCACGAGGTCGACGGTTCCGCCGGAATATTCGTTGATACCCTTGAGACGCTCGTTGTAGACCTTCTCCATGTACTCCACGGAGATGGGAGTGGCATCCCCTCCGACTCCGAGCGCTCCGTAGGGCCCGGCGACGGTACCGACCATGAGGTCGCATCCGTAGGTCTTGCAGACGTTGGCGAACTGCTCGTCGGTCAGGGACTCCTTCCAGGACTTGCTCCCGGACAGGCTGATCTTGTCGACGACATCGATGATGCCGAGCTTGAGGAGGTTCTGGTACTCTCCGGAGTCTCCCTTGAAGATCCAATACTCGCTTCCGGGGGATTCCTCGGAGGTGGAGAGGTAGGATCCGAGGACCTTCTTCTTCTCCGCATCGGTGAGCGCGGCGACCTTGTCCTGGATGACCTTCATCCACTTGTCGTACCAGGCGGTCCATTCGACGGCCTTGTCGTACTTGTGGAACATGTATCCTGCGGTCAGGACGCCGTTGGCGGTGGCTCCGTTCTCCCAGGAGGGCAGACGGAGGATCTGGACGTTGGTGCCTGCGACCTGGTCCTCGAGGTTGCCGGTGTTGTTGGCGTACTCGGAGTTGAACCATACGGTGAGGTATCCGTCGCCGTATTCCCTGGCAACACTGACGAGGACCTCGGCGACAGGGGTCTTGTGGTTCCCGATGTATCCCATGTCGTCGTAGTCCAGGAGAGAAGCGAACTCGTGCCAGAAAGTGGACTGCCCGCTGTTCCTGGCGGGGTCTCCCGCCCTGTAGTCGGTGGCGACGACGGCCTCCGGAGCCAGGATGCACTCGATCTCGAGCGTCTGCGTGAGGATGTTGGCGAGCTTGAGGGGATGGCTCATGTCGTAGGTGCGGATCTTGTAGTTGCAGTTGATGTAGTTGACCTTGTCGTAGTAGTTCGACTTGTCGATGAGCTTCTCGACGAGCTCGATGTCCTTCTCATCGATGACTCCGTCGTAGTTCGCATCGGCCATGAACTCCTTGGTGTAATCGTAGCC
>CAVIUM010000160.1:0-3267 GCA_963645865.1 Lachnospiraceae bacterium | reverse complement strand
CTTTGCCAATGCCATGCCGACCCAATCATGGGACCCGTAGATAACGTGTTCGAGTATTCGTTCGGATAAGGTGGGGTGTCGGGAGTGCGAGGTATGGTCCAATTCGTTGGGATCTCTCTTCCTGATCAGTCCCATTTCTTCTCAGGTGTCGAACCTACGGACATGCCGATGTGCATCCTGCGGCCTCCGTATTTCTCGCAGATCACGTCGAATGGGTCGGCATACCGGTATCTGGCATTCCTGGTGCTGCCGATTTTCTCCAGAAGTCCAATCTCGATCAGACTGTTCAAGCGGATGCGGAATGCCTGGGGGGCACAATCACCGAGATACAGGGCATCCGCCATCTGGAAATCGTCCTTCGTGCGGGCGAAACGTACGATCGCTCTCATCGTCCCTTCGAGTCCGTTCTTGACTTCGAGTCCCTCTTTGCTCTCCAGCGCTTCCGAGAGCATGTTCTTCATGCAGTTCAGCATCGCACCGATGAATTCCGCTACGTCGCCTTCCTTTCTCATGCGGTCCAGGGCGGAATCGAGCACTTCTCTGCAGGATTCCAGATGCTTCTCCATCCTGCACAGGCGGAAACCCCACAGATCGTTGCAGCATAGTGTCGTCCTGAGGACCATGGCATCCAAGAGACGTTCGTCCCCGTTGAACGGTCTGATCAGCCTCAGACCACTGTACAGGAGTATGGAGGACACCAACGGATTGTAGGGGGACCCGTTGAATCCGGATATCAGACCACCGAGGGCCATGGTGGGGTCCTCGTCGCATACATCCTCCACGATTTCGACGCCGTCGACAATGCTTATGTGGTTCCCGTTCCGGATCCTCCCGGGTTCGCATACCCCTCCGGACCCCCTGTAGAGACGGAGATGCATGTCTATCACATCTCCCACCGACAATGGAAGGGGCTGTTGCTTCCCGAAGAAGCACGATACGTAGTTCTCGACGGTCCTGTTCGCGCACGTCCCTCCGGACAGACACATCAGGATATCGTCTTCGGAGACGTCGCAATCCACAGCATCCAGGTTGGATGCGATGAGCTCCGTATAGTAGCTCAGACGCGCGTCCGGCATGAATGTCGAATCATACAGCAGGTCGCTCATATGGCCGATCTCGATCATGAGGAGGCGGTCCTCCTCGCTCAGCCTGATCGGGCCGAATAGTAGTCCTGCTTCAAACGACATGATTCGGTGAAGAATGTGTCTATATTAAACGATAATGCAGGCTTTTCAGATTATTTTTTACGTTTTCAGTAACAAATTTTTTTGAAATTGCGAATTTTGACCAGAAAATGCATTAATTACCGCCAATTGGAAGCAACGTTATATACAGAATCCGAGATGGACGATTAATCCAAGTGATAACATGGATAAGAAAATCATCGCGATTCTCATCGTGGCCATCGTAGTCGTGGCCGGGGTCGCCGCTGCTCTCGCCGTCGGGAAGGACAAAACGACCGACGACAAGGACAAGGCGGTCGGTGATATGCTGAAAACGAATCTCCACATCTACGGGAATGTGGATGGGGATGATGATCTGGATTCGGATGACACCAAGATCATCTCGGACATCATCAAGGCCGGAGGTACCGCTTCGGAGTATCCTCTCGCCGATGCGAACCAGGACGGCGTCATCGACCAGAAGGACGTCGATGCCGTCAAGACCATCATCTCCATCAACGGGGACCTGAGGAGCGGCAAGACGCCCTCCGGGTCCATCACCCTCTATTACGAGGAGTATTACGAGAACAACAAGCACAACACGGAGGCCGTTTCCTATCCCGTGGACACATCCAGGATCGGAGTCTACCAGTACCAGGCCGGACTCCTGCTCAACTTCCTCGGTCTGTGGGACAACGTCACGTATGCGGACGACACCACCATCGCGTCCACGACCATGCTCAAGACGGACGGCGTCAAGTCGTACGGGGCCTACTCGAACAAGATCATGAGGAACACCGACGGGGTCGAGATGTTCAACAAGTCCGATGTCACCCTCCTGGTCTTCAACGGATACTACGAGGATAACGAGGTCAAGACCGCTCTCAGCAAGATCGGATCCTCCACGCAGGTCGTCAAGCCCTACTCGCAGGGAACCTACTCCATCAGCTCCCTCGTGACGTTCGGATTCATCCTCGGCGCCGACAAGGCCGCCAGCGAGTACATGGAGTTCTACAACGACGTCATGGGCTACATCCAGAATGCCACCAAGAGTGTCCAGGAATCCGCCTACAAGTCCTTCCTGATGGTCGGCAACCCGACCGATCCCGGAGCAATCTACATCGACACCGCCGGGGACAATGGAACGTATCCCGATGTGGCATGGGTCCTCAGGCTCCCCACGATCAACAAGCTCCCCGTGGGAGACGACAACAGATACGAGGCGGTCAGGAGCGCGGAGTGGTTCGCCCAGCCCGAGAACGCATCGGACTACATCATCCTCTCCATATACTCCCTCTCGAAGAACTACGACAATGATCTCGAGGCCGCCGTGAAGGACTACCAGGAGATGTTCAAGATGACCTCCCAGTACGCCAACGGCAACATCATAGGATTCAACTACTCCTACGAGAACGGCCTGTACGCCCCCGGACAGCTCGCGCTGATCGCGTACTACCTGTACCCCGATCTGATCGACGAGGACAAGGCCTGGGACTACTTCGAGACGTTCTTCGACAAGTACGACATCAACGGGGCAGAGGCCGCCAAGAAGTACGCCGGCGTCTTCTCCATGACCACCGCCTGAGGGCATCAAACCGAGGGCTACAATGGCACAATGCATCGAAGACGATCCCAGGATCGGGGACGTCGTCCGCGAGGCGATCTGCGAATGGCAGGAACCTCTCGAGGAGGACGGCGACCGCGACGTGGAGAATTACCGCAGGTACGTCCTGCGCAAGTGGATCTTCACGATAGGGTGTGCCGTTGTGGCCTTCATCATCATGGGCGTGGCCCTCACAATCGGGGAGACGCCCATATCGGTCATAGAGACCTATCAGACGATCTTCTACCACATCATCGGGGATGTCCACAACACCGCCTACGATTACTTCATCATAGAGCTGAGGATGCCCCGTATCATCATCGGTCTAATCGCAGGGGCCGGACTCGCGGTATGCGGAGCGGTCATGCAGAGCATAATGATGAATCCCCTCACCGACCCGTACACCACCGGGGTCTCGTCCGGTGCGATGTTCGGTGTGACCGTATCCATGGTGCTCGGATTCTCCCTCGCATCGGGACAGATCGGCATCCTGGCCAACGC
>CAVIUM010000159.1:0-3276 GCA_963645865.1 Lachnospiraceae bacterium | reverse complement strand
GAGTCTGATAGTCCTCTTTATTCTTTACATCCAACCCGGTATCCTTTGCAAGTTTTTCCGCAAGTTGCAGCTTTTTATTCTTTTTGAGGAAGTCGGAGATTCTCCGAGGGGGAACATACTCTCCTTTTTTTCCGCGCAAAGAGTTGTAGATGTCTTCCGGGAATGAGAGATTGCTCAGGTTCTTGAAGAAAGGATATGCAAGACCGGACATGTAAGTCTTCCCCTCTTCCGTATCCCAAGGGGTTCCGGTCTTTTCTTTTGATACTTCAAATTCATCAGGATTGGTACCGAATTTCTCGGGGGTCTTGCCTCCCCAATATTCCTTCGGGGTCTGAGTGTAAAAATCGGGATTCATCCGTATCAGGTCGGAATTCTCATCGGGATCGGTCTCGGCCAGTATACGGAATTTATCCAATTGTGTAAGTCCCAGATCCAATCCGTACAGATTCTTCATGTCTGCGAATCCGTATCTTCTTGTCTGCAGCATCTTCGCTTTAGCTGCTGCCATTTTCAATTTCGCTGCGGCGATCCCTTCTTCATCCCCCGCCTCTATGGCTTCCCGCGACTCTTTTCTGGCCAGTTCGTATTCATTCTCCGCCTTTTCAATGAGGCCCTTCCATAGGTTGTATCTGCCCCTCACATATTCAGCGGGGTCGCCTTCGATCTGGCGGCGATACTGTCTGCCCGCTCCCACGAACACCGAGTCCGGGTCATTCGGGTCCAGAGGGAATCCACCCATAGCGAAAGGATTTTCAAAGCCGATGAGTCCATTCGAATTGCGTGCGAAATCTTTAGTGCTCTCCCAGATCCCCGTCTTATCCCTATGCATAGACCTCATACCATCCAAGATATTCTTGAAGTACAGGTATTGCATGATCTTATCACGTCTGCCCTCGGAAAGCGGAGCACCTTCCTTACCTTTTGTCTGTTTATACAGTTCGAAATCCTTAAGCTCCTTGATGAGGTCCTCTGGACTTCCCTCATCGTCCATGAGGCGATTACCTATGATTTTCAAGGCTTGGGATATCCTCTGGTAGTGTTTACTGCTGGGATCATCCAACACCCCTCTATCGATATACTCTTGAACTTCCTCAGGAGTCGTCTGGAGCAGGTCCAGGTACGTATATTTCCCATCATCCCATGTATCGCCCTTCCTGTCTTTGATCTGCCTGTCCGTTCTGCGTGCAGTCCAATTATCGAGCCTGATCCTGCCTTGTTTATCCACGAACGGTTTTGTGATGTCGTATGCATACAGGAACGGAACATTCATGATGCTGTTCGGCCGTTTGTATTTGTAATAATTTCCACCGAGTTCCGAATTTCCAGCGTTGAATCCGTATAGATTCGAATACAATTCAGCGAGGTCTGCAGCAGAAAGAGTGTCGATATTCATCTTCAGCTTTTCGGGAAGCCGGGCATCTTCGATTATCCGGTTGTACATATCGACAAAGGTCAGCCTGGGCCCACCGACAGTCTCCGACGGGAGAGGCTTGTACAGATTCTTAACCAACTTGTCTCCCCAGGATGACATCGCGGCGACGATAGGGATGCCGGTTTTAGGGTCTACCATCTGTTCTGCTGTACCATCCTCGCCCTCCGTATACACGGGCTTTCCCGAAACATCGGTTATATCGAGAGTCTGTGGGCTGTCCGGGGGGACTTCCGGGGATACCATCGCATCCTCTATCTTGATCTTCCGGGTTTTCGGTCCATCCAGGATATTCGCATCATTCCTCGATGCATTGATGGAGTTGGTCGGGACAGGGACCACGGGCTTTCCGGGCTTGCCTCCATCGAGCACAATCTCCGTCTGGTCGGTGACTGTGGGTTTCTGAGTCTTAGGCTTGACGTGTCTATCATCGTTGGGACCATATTGTTTAGCGTTGTCGGACCGAGCCTGCTTCTCCTTCTGCGTGTCTTCTGCAGCCTTAGTACCGTCTCCGAATCTGATACGGTCCTCTTCATCTTGTGATTCTTTCTGCTTGAATTTCTGCTCGATCTCGTCCACTACCTCATCCACGGGGCGAGCAAACACCGAATTGCCGTCGGAGGAGAGCGCATTCTTAGCTTCCTCTTTCGCATTCTGGAACTGACGGGATATCCGCTCTGGCTCAAGACGGGCCAATTGCCGTTCATCAAAGAACTGATTATGTTCAATATTGTTACCGCCCACATCATATGCTTCTGCATCAGCAGGTGTTCCGGGGCTATTATAATAGCCATATCTCTTGTTCGGATCCCGATCATAATTGACCTCTCTGGGTTTTAGCGGGTCATAATCTGTAGATGTATGCAGATGCATCATGTCATTATCCTTGACATTTCTGGAATCACGATTAGTGGGGTCGGGCAGCCTCTCCGCAGACGAGGGGGGCGAGACGTTCGGGTGGATGTTCCCTCCTGCACTCGGCGGAGTGTATGGGTGAATCGTACTCTTCACGATCTCCGCCTTCCTCATCTCGTCCTGCCTGACTATCTCCTGCCAGTTCTCCATGGCCTGCGCCTCGGCCATCATGGCCCTCATGGAGCTCATGGGCCTCCTTCCTTTCTCCATATTATCACCTTTCGGATGCTCCGGCTCAACCGGGCCCTTGTCCTTGCACTCGTGGTCGTCGACGAGCTCCTTGGACGCCAGGGACCCGCGGAGGAACTCCACCGCCTCCCTGAACGTCGTCATTCCGCCGTTGACTTTGATGGGCGTCCCGCCTACTATCACGTACGCCTCGTACGTCCCGTCGGCGTCGCGCTCCACGGCGTAGTCGCCGTGCACGAAGAGGTCGTCCACGTGCTCCTCGGACGTGCCGATGTGCTCGCGGATGCCCTTCTTCTCCCATCCCGACTCGTTATCGGAAAGATCCGGTCTGCTCATGACCCTGAACATAACCTGTGTACTTTAAAAAGGAGAGGTTTGGGAAAGGGTTTGTCAGCAGAATCCGCGACAGGGTCTGGGCTTGGGCGGGAGCTCGTCGACGACCTTGAACTCCCAGGTCACGGAGTCGGACTGGACGATGAGCTTCTCGGACGTCGCCATCATCGCCGTCACGTCGCGCATCTCCATCTCGTAGCTGTCGTGGTTGACCGGGTCGCGCACCTCCACCGTGAACGAGTTGCGGTAGATGCGGTCATACTTCCACGACCTGAGCGTGAGGGTGGAACCCTCCTGCCTGGCCACGGTGCTGGACTCCGTCTGAGCGGCTGAGAGGTGGCGGAACGCGGCGGAGAGCATCCGCGCGTTGTCCGTCAGTATCGGTATCATCGCTCATCCCTTCTGCACGA
>CAVIUM010000158.1:0-3375 GCA_963645865.1 Lachnospiraceae bacterium | reverse complement strand
TCGGCACGGTGATCATCGGGCCTCGCCCCCTTCGTGGACGCGGATGTAGATATGGGCCCCGTTGCACGGTACAACCGTGAAATACCCCATGCCCGAAAGACGGGACATGGAGCCCGTGACCTCCTGATGCCCCTTGTCCAGTTGCTCGGTCAGGTCGGACACGGTGTAGCTCTTGCCAACGTCCGTGCGGGACAGTATGGCGCGGTCTATGCGCTTGAGTGCGGGCATCACGAATCGCCCCCCTCGTCTTCGGCCGCCAACCGGCCGTTGCTTGAATCTGAAATGTTGTGAATCGTCATTGGATTGTCTCCTTTGAGTTGAGAAATGAGTTGAGATAGGTCGAATCTGGGAACGGCGGAGTTGAGCTCCATCATCGCGGCGCGTGCGTCGGAAGGGAACATCTCCGCCACGGACTCGATGATCTCCTTGGACGATCTGCCCGATACCTCGCGGACGGTCAGAGTCGTCTGGAAGAGCAGGTTGATGGCAATGTCCACTAGTTCGGACTTCTCCAAACCGGATATCAGTTGGAGCTTGTTCAGCACATCCGCAGTCGTGGGAGATACGTCCCATGACCGTCTGACCGTTCCGCTCTTGGTCATGTGGTTCTCCGGACGGTCACATTCCATCCGTCCAGTGCGATGGTCAAGTCCCAATGCCATTCGATGCAACGGACGGGGAACTCGATGCCGCGAATGTCCAGAACGAACTGGTCCGGCTTGCTCGGATCGTGGACTAAGCATAGATCGTCGTTGAGACCGATGCAGAACATCCCGTCCTCCACCCTCCCCAGAACATCCCATCCGGTGAAGTCGCAGTCGCGGTATCCGTCCATCACGGATTGGCAGATCTCGGTGCGGACGCTCATTCGTTCCACCCCCAGCCCTTCCAATCCTCGCAGAGCTTGCCACGGCAACCTTTGATGCAGTTGTCGCAGGCGCACTCGGCGATGTGATGGGTGTAGATCGGCGTGTCATGCTCGATGCAGTCCATCGCTTCGGACAGGCTGGCGGCGAACTCGGATGCCGTGTTGAATCCGGCATCGCGGTATGCGACCTCGGCCAGCGATTCCATTCCGAGAGCGGAGATGGACACAATGTAGAACGCCCTCCCTTCGATGTGGAACACGTCGAACGGTTCAGCAACCTTCTCCTTGCGGAGTATCGCTTCAAGAATGCCATTCAGGATGCCGTCAATCTCTTCCTTCGTCAGGATGATGGATGCAGTCGCGCCCGGGATCATATGGAGTCCCCCGCGTCCAGATGGGTCTGGGATAGACGCTTGCGTGCCGTCTCGCAGTAATTGCTGTCGATCTCGAATCCGATGTAGTGGACCCCCAGCTCGGCACAGGCGACGGCGGTTGTTCCGGAGCCCATGAAAGGATCAAGAACTACCATTACGCCCCCCCCCGTCGGGTCAATATGGTTGGAGATCAACGTGCGGACAATCTGCAACGGCTTCACCGTGGGATGGTTGTACTCCTTGCACTCGGCACGGTTGACCGCCGACACGAAATACTTACGCTTCGTGGCGTAGCGTCCCCAGAGCTTCGCGCCCTTCCCACGGATGAAGATTATGTACTCCGTGTCCGAGAGATACTTCTGCGAGCACGTGGGGATCGGATTCGTCTTATGCCATGCCAGCAAATCCCATGTGCATCCGTGGGATTCGGCGAATTTCATGTACTGGACCAACTGCCCCTTGTTGCAGAAAGCGTACATCGCTATCGGGTCGGTCTTCGATGCGATCTTCTCCAACAGTTCGTCGGACAGGCCGTTCGACATAGGCTCCAAGTCCCCGAAATAGGAACGGTTGCCCGGTCCGAACGCGCCGTTGCCGCGAGTGTCGAGAGCGTAGGGCGGGTCCATGATTATGAGGTCCACGGACCCATCCGGAATCGAATCCAGCCCGATATTGCAGTCCTCGTTGCGGATCGTGTCCACGATCATTGCTCGGCCCTCCGGAGATAACGGTCAATCTTCAACGACAGGTCGGGACGCACATCGGCCAGAGCATCGCGGATGGCCAGCCAGTCGAATCCGTGATATACTTCATCCTCGGCCAGCACCTGTGCGGATATCTTTTCCAGTTGGGACGCGATGCTGTTAAGGGTCAGGGAGATACCGGAGTGCTCGACGGCGAGAACGACGCTGAACGCGGATAGACTCTTGGAGTAATCGCGGAGCATCTTGGAGATCTCGACATCGTTCATTCCGAGACCTCCATTCCAGCAATCATCGCGTGAATCGAATCCGCGATGGAACGGCACGGGACGTTCAGGCGGTCGTATTCCTCTTCCGACAGGCGGAGCGTAACCATGCGATGCTTCCCGTCCTCGAACAGGTAGCGGTACATGGCGGCCTTCGTCAGAATGGAGTACATCGGCTCGCCCGTCCATTCGGAGAGCTCGCAGAGCTTCGCGTAGTGGTCATCCCCGACGTCTACCGATATGCGCCGTCCGATCATCGGAACCGTTCCGGTCGGCAGTTGCTCGATGACCGTTGCATCGACTGACCCGGAGTCCGTGTACATCGACAGGGCACCCCTAATCCATTCAGCGCGGTTCTTCTCGGACTTGAGCGCGTCGCGGATCTCCTTGGACTCGTACCATACCGCCGTGCAGATCGTCATGGGGAGACCTCCTGCGCTTTGCGGACCAGCTCCATCAGGTCCAGCGGCTCGTAGAACGTCCTTTCGCACGGACAGGGGCATTCCTTCACTGCCAGAAGGGGCGCATGGGCCTTATGGCACCATGCGGCCCATCTGGACTGCATGAGGAACTGACAGCCGGAGCACGGGCCGTTCATAGGACCGCCTCCGGCAGAAGGGTTAGACGGTCCAGCACCGCGCGGTAGATCACCGTATCGAGAGAGTGGACCTCCATCCTTGCGCGAACAGTGAGGTCCATGTAGACCTCCTGCGAGACATAGAAGGTCTTACGGCTCTTCTCGGCGGACAGGACCTTCTCCGGAAGGAACGGGAGCGGGAGATCGTACTTCGTGAGGTATGCCTTCAACGCGCCCTCGACGATCTCCGATTGGGAGCATCCGTCGATGGCGGCGGCGATGCGGAGCAACCTGCACGAATCCCCGTCGATGCGGACATTGACCGCGACCTTCGGAGCTTCGACCGTCTCAACGGGTTCAATGTGGGCATCCTGCCCACAATCCGCCGATTCGACGGGCTTAACGTCAACCGTCACGTTGTCGGTTGTCAACAACGGGTCATCAATTGTCATTAAGGGTTCCCTTGATGACATCATGCAACGTCACCCCTTGTTGACAGGGATTCGGCGGGTTTTGCACCCCTTGTTGACGTTCCCCCTTGATGACATATCCTACGGGCTTCCTCGGATATCTCAATGTACTCTTCGAG
>CAVIUM010000157.1:0-3376 GCA_963645865.1 Lachnospiraceae bacterium | reverse complement strand
CCAGCCTCCTGAAATCAAATCACATAGATGCATACACTAGTAAATTAAATACACTCGACTATGCACACTCAATGAGCGATTCTGCAAACACCGAGATAATCATCGGCAAACTGCATTTCTTCGATGTTCTGGTCGACGAACAATGGGAACGCTCACGTCTTGCAAGCAAGGCATTCGGGAGGAAGATAAGCGGAGGCACGATCCTCAATCCGATCGAAGCTTTATTCCTGATCAACGGGGGAAAATTGAGGATCTTCGGCGACGGGATCGACATAACCTCCTCATATTACACCAATATCTGTAGCAAGATCCCTGATTTCGACATCTTGTATGCTACATATTTCGATCTGAGGAAAAACCGCGGAATGGTCGTGATTATCGACGAAAATGGCCTGAGCATCCCGAAAGATAGATCGAGACCTGAAACTGCGCAGCAGGTGTTCTGTTACGCGGACAGAAATGACGTTGATGTCCAAGAGATAGTCTCGAAGGTGATGGATTATGGCAACGATCCGCTATTCTCGATAGTCTCCAATGATGGCAGGGTCTCGTACTACTACCTATCAACATTCAAGGACAGAGGCCAGATGGCGAAGATCCCCAGCGAGAGAATGATCGAAGGCACCTGGTATGGCGGGGACTCAGTCTTCATTGAATCCGATTCACCGGATGCGAAATCGTTGTTGGAATCGGGCATCGGGACATTGCACGACGATCTACGTCTTTCACTGGTGGAGTCCGTATATCTGATGTCGAAGGGGTGTCTCCGCATCCGTGATATGCACGAACACGAGATTGATTGCGATATGCTAAAGAGACAAGGCACGTCCAAGAACAGCGCGTTCATCCTCGAATGCATGACATATTCCATGCTGAAAGACAAGAGGTTTCTGGTATCATGCGGCCTAAACTACGGCGTACCGTTCACGATCTACGAAAGATCGCCCCACGATGGGAAAAGTTATACGATACACCTGGTGGAAAAGAAGATTCAGCATTTCTGGACGATCGTGTCCTCTGTTGTAAGGGTCAGCGCGGATTCCCATAAGAAGTGTGCATTCGCCTATCTGGGAGATGAGCTTGATTTGATCTGTATCGAATTCGTACGCCCTGGCGTACATATGAAGTGACATCGTGCGGATCCCACGTGATTCTCTGAAGAACCTCGCACCTGGCTCCGCTAAATATCCTCGAACGTTACTATTCAGAACCCCCTTCTCACAGGTCTGATTCCTGATTCTTGCTGACGTCGCGCATAGGTACAATTTTGTTCTCCCTTTGTTATACCTATTTTGTTACAAATAGGGACAATATTTATGTATAAATTATACCTAGGGGATACCAGTGATGGGTACACGCATGTCCATCGTCAAGGTGTTCAACAAGAAAGCGGGCGTCACGTACGTCTACGAGTCCGAATCGTACTGGGACAAGGAGAAGCAGCAGCCTCGCAACAGGCGCACGCTGATCGGCAAGATCGATCCGGCGACCGGAGAGATAGTCCCCACCGGGAAGCCCGGCAGGAAATCATCGTCCGTATCGGTCGGGGCCGCCTCCGACAATCCGGAGTACGCCGCCCTCGTTTCTCTTCTTGACGAGAAGGGCAGGGAGATCGCGTCCCTCAAGGAGAGGGTGCACGAGCTGGAATCGCAATGCAGACGCAAGGACGACATCATGGACCGGATACGGTCCATGATCGACGAAAGAGCCGTGCGATGACATCAGGGCGCCCGCTTTCGACCGACCCGGAGTACGTCCGCGGTCTGGAAACCGAGGTCGAGCGCCTCAATCAGGTGATAGCCGGCAAGGACGCGGTCATCCTCTCCCTCCAGGAGAGGATCAAGGAGCTGACCCGGAGGACGAACATGAATTCCTCCAACAGCTCGAAACCCCCGTCTTCGGACGGCTACCGCAAACCGGAACCCAGGAGCCTCCGCGAGAAGACCGACAGAAGGCCCGGCGGCCAGCCGGGCCATGAAGGTCACGGGATCAGGCTCCCGCATCCTCCCGACGAGACCATCGACCATCTCCCCGCCAAGTGCACCGGATGCCCGAACCTGAAGGACTGCGCCTCCGGCGCGGTCTTCGGCTGTGCTGAGTGCCGCTACGTCATCGACGCGGTCATGCTGACCAAGGTCACCGAGCACCGCAGGATGGATGCGGTATGTCCCCTCGCGGATGACGGCGGGCATCTGTCGGGTTCCCTCCCCGGGAATCTCGCGGCCCACATCCAGTACGGCGATTCCTTCACGGTCGTCGCGGGCCTTCTCGATACCTTCGGCGCGGTCAGCGACGACCGCATCAGCCAGCTCCTCCGCAGCTTCTTCGGCGTGACGTTGTCCCCGGGCACCGTCGTCAACATGACGACCAGGTGCGCCGGGAAGGTCTCGGAGACGCTGGAGGGGATAAGCGGGAAGATCGCGGAGACCAAGGTCAACCACAGGGACGGGACGGGACTCCGCGTGAACGGGAAGCTCCAGTGGGTCCACACCGCTTCGACGCAGGACCACACCAGGCAGATCATCAGCCCCAAGCGCGGAAAGGAGGGGATAGAATCCAACGGGGAGATCAGGGATTTCGAGGGTGTGATAGTCCACGACTGCTGGGAGTCGTATTGGAACTACGAGAAATCCAAGCACGCCACCTGCGGAGCTCATCTGCTGAGGGAATTGAAGGGGATGGAGGAGATGGAACCGGACCACAGGTGGCCCACGAGGTTCAAGAAGCTGCTCCTGGAGATGAAATCCGCCAAGGAGAAGGCGATATCCGAAGGGAAGGTGTCGCTGGAACCGGAACGTCTGAAGTCGTTCCATCGGCGTTACAGCCTCGCCATCAGCTTTGCGAAGAAGGAATGTCCGCCGATCCAGATACGCAAGGGCAAGAACGGCGTCCTATACCTCAAGAGAGGCAGGGAATTGTCACTGGTCGACCGCCTGGAGCGCTACAGGGACGCGGTATGTCTGTTCCTGGAGGACTTCGACGTTCCGTTCGACAACAACCTGGCAGAGCGCGATCTGCGGAACATAAAGACCAAGGCGAAGGTATCGGGAGGATTCCGTTCGAGCAAGGGCGCTCAGGACTATCTCGACATCATGTCCTATCTCAGCACCGCCAGGAAGCACGGGATCGGCATGTTCGATGCGTTGACAGCGGCTTTCGAAGGGAACCCGGACATCGTTCTCTGACGTCAATCGGTAGAGACGTCACTGCCCCCTCGCAAGAGGGGGTTCTGAATAGTAACGCAGGTCCTTCCATCATACACGGAGACAATCAGGGCATCCGCCACTCGCGATGAGGTTTGTAAATCATCAGGACACGTTCACTGGAAATTGAGATTACTCTTTGGAATCCACATCTGTTAATTGTAGATGGGGGC
>CAVIUM010000156.1:0-3386 GCA_963645865.1 Lachnospiraceae bacterium | reverse complement strand
TCCCAAAAACATTTTGGAATTTAATCGGCACATTTATACCCAGCATCGTCCATCTATCGATACAAGGGCATGAGGGCCCCATCCATCGTAAGCGTCACCTGATTCCTCGACGTTGAACGATATCCGCGAGTCTGTCTATTCCTTCCTCATGTCCGACACCCTTCAAGGAGCCGATTCACATGGACGATGGCCGCGATGCGATTCTTCTGCGCTACATAGGAGGGGCCGAACGCCCGTCCAGCGACAGTGTGACCTCTATCGAATACCTCCGGTCCGTCGGATATCTCAGAATCATCCGCCATCCATCCAAGGAGATGTACGAAACGACTGACAAAGGGCTGATCTATCTCCGGATGCGCGGACACGAAGTGGACGCCCCCAGAGTCGTCAACGGTTTCATCATCCGTTGAATTTGAAAACCGTTTTGAAAAACAATCGACACATTCATAAGGATGTTCGACGATTGCCATACTAGGCGGCAGATTCCGAGTTTCTGTCCCGGGGGCGTCGGGTACCAGTGTATCCCTAAAAATTGGCCCGCGCCCCCTTCCCGTCCTTTGACAGCACGAAAGACCGAGGGACCGATGAGCGCACGTTTGAGTTACAAGCTATCCGAGGAGACCGTAGATCGTCTGGATTTCCTCATCGCGTTCGGCACCCTGAGCGGCAAATCAATGACCAAGGCGGACATCATCGACCAGAGCGTCGCCGAATTGTTCGCCCGTGTATGCGATTCATGCGCTGACAACCCCATCCTATCTCAACGTATGGCAGAACTCCGGGGGCCTCGAAACGCCGGTCCCGTTCTATTATAAAGAGGTTGACAAGCGCATCGTTGGCATCGTTTTCCCGCGTTGAAATAGCACCCGCGCATTGTAGTCATCGGCGACCGCCCGGAAGGGTCTTTCGTTCGTTATAGCTGTACTCCCCCAAAAGGGAGTGGGCGGTTGCCATCCCGTGTTCTTTCGACGCCTGAATGATAAAACCCGAAGGAACACGATCATGACACAGGTATCAGGCAAAAGGTGGTCGGAATGACCCGCTCCACATCGACCAACGGCAAGACGCAACGCACCTACGAGTATTCCGAGCGTGCGAGGTCCATCATGGACCAGATGAGCGTCATCCTGCCGGAGCTCTCCAAGACCGATCTGGCCAACATGAGCATTTTCTGGTTCGGAGCGTCGCTCCGCACCATCCAGGACGCCCAGAAATGCGATGTGAGGGAGGCGGCCAAGATAATGGCCGCCCAACTGTCCGAGACCGGATACGAGTCCATTTCGACCAACCTGACCGTCAACATGAAGGTCACGAATCTCGACAGATTCTTCGGGAAGGTCGTTCCGGACACGTCCGAGATGCGATGATGCTCCGGAATCAGGTTCCGGGGCCGAGCTCCGCGATGGGATTGTGACGGGATGAACGTCCTTCTGATCTTCCTCCTGATGCTGACGATGCACACCATCGAGGACTTCCATCTCCAAGGCCGCATGGCCGACATGAAGCAGAGAACGTGGTGGGAGCAATACCCCGCCAGATACCATCGGGACTACATCCCCGTGCTGTTCCTTCACGGGATGGAGTGGTCCGTGCTGGTATCGCTGCCTTTACTCCTGCTGACCGGGCCGGACGTCCCGATGTGGTTCGTCCCGGCCGTCGTCATCAACGGGATTGTCCACGCCGTAGTGGACGATCTCAAGGCCAACCGGTTCAGGATAAACCTCATCCAGGACCAGGCCGCGCACATCGTCCAGATGGCGGCCATCCTGATCGTGATGTGGGTGATGATATGACTTACACGGTGTATGTGGCGGGGACGTTCAACGTCCTGACGGAAGGGCATAAGAAGCTGTTGAAGACAGCAGTGGACAGCACGGAGGGATACAGGTATCTGGCGGCCTACGTGACCGCCGACGGCTCCCTCTACACCCGGAACAAGGAAGTCCCCGTGAGGGATTCGAAATACAGATGTGGGGACGTCCGCCGTTTCCTGACCCGCGAATGCGGATTGGACGAAGGGCAATTCGGCGTTTTCGGATTGCATGGCTGGTATGGGAATATGGACATTCCTTGGAGTCGGACCGATATCCTCGTATGTTCCTCCGAGACCCGGGCCAATGCCGAATCTTTCGTGGATACGATCCCGGAATCGAAACGTCCCAAACTGGTCGTCCTCGAACGCGACCCGTCAATGCCGTCCAGCACCCAGATTATCCAAGAGAGCCTTGAGCGCCCCTCAGTGACCGTGGTAAGATGAACGGACGCTCCGAGACCGAGAATCTGAGGGCCGAAGCCCTCTACATATGGATAGACCTCGAAGCGGGCGCGAATGCGTGCCTAGAGACCTCCAAGAAGCTCAAACGTGCCGAAGGGGACCTGCGGGACCTTTCGGCCTTCATCCGCGCCTACGCGCCCGATACGGGGGATTCCTACGAAGAGGTGTTGCGCATCATCGGGGATGTGGCCGAGCGCCTGAAGCACGAAGGACACGTGAGGGGGATGGACGCGACGAAACAATTCATCACGGCGACTGCCGACGATCCGAGAAAAGAAGATCCCGGGGAATCCGCCCCGGGTCGGTGATCTCGATTCAAGCCTTCATTATCTTCATCCAGCCGCCGGACTCATAGACGGCCAGCCCCCTCCTTCCGAGGGCGGCTTCGAACTCCTCCCATGTGATATTGTCGAACTTCGGGTTCTTCCCCTTGGTGAACTGGACACAATCTATCCCCTTCAGTTTTCCGGGCATGATTCCCTTGTTCGATGCTATAGTCTTGGCCTTGGCGATGTCGATTTTCTGCATGACCATGAGTTAGAGATTGTGTACTGATAGTATTTGTATGTCTGGCCGAGGTCGAATGGAAATGGCCAGCAACTTCGAAGGAATAGACGGTGTAGAAAATCTCCCCGACGGCGATCCAGCGCCGTCGGGACGGGTTTATTACTAATTTGTACGAACTTGGTAATTCTTAGCAATTCTCAGGCGGATTATACCTCCTTACTCCATTCCTTCATGTCCCTCTTCAACCCCTTCATGGCTTCATCGACTCTCGTCCAGTCCCCATCTTTTTTGGTTGCCTCGCATATCCTTTCCAGAACGACGTACACATCGTCTCCGATATCCTGGTCGCGTGGGTTATCCGGATCAATTACGCGCATCACGCCCTCCATAGCGAGCTCAAGGGCGGCCCTGAGTTTCTTTTCGTTGATCATCGTTCCTCCCTCAGTCGGTTTCTGGATGGCCCCCGTTCCCGTAGAGCTCGTCCCATTGTGTCACGGCCTCCTCCTCGGTCTCCCATCTATCGGTGGCGACGTAGTGTTCGCCAATCCTGTCGGAAAGGGTGGCGCCCCTGAGCGCCCGCGAGTTGCATTCAAGGAAGCATCTC
>CAVIUM010000155.1:0-3395 GCA_963645865.1 Lachnospiraceae bacterium | reverse complement strand
CTTTCCTGACATGCGACCGATGAGGGTCTGCGCCCGTATATGGTTGCCGTCGGTACCTCTCGATCCTCTCGAACATCTCATCCAGCATGCGCATGGCTCCTTTCGCGCCCAGGAACGGTCTCCCGACGAACCTCAGCCTGTGGAGGGACGCGGGCTGCACGTCTATCCCGACCGAGCAGATTCCGTTCTTCTCCATCAGCATGGCCGTCTGACCGCAGGCGAAGAAGACGTCGCATCTCTTCGGCGTGAGCCCTTCCACCAGAGCGTCCTCGGAGCGTATGGATCCGAGGAACTCCCCGAAGGAGCCGATGAAATCCTCGTCCCACCACGGCCTGATCGCGATCTCCTCAGGGAACATGGCGAGGTAGCCGTGCAGCCACTTCGCCAGGGGGAGCGCCGCGGAGAAGTCCATGTCCATGGCGTACGTGGCGTATCTCAATCCCAATCCCCTTCCCATGGCGCTCCTGAGGATGCGGGACGCTCTTTCGGAGGTCTTCCCGAGCAATTCCAACGCGGGGGCGGGGTCGACGCCCGCCGCCTCGGCCAGCCCCTCGATCCATCTCCCGGTGTCCTCGAATCCGACCGGGATCGGGAGTACGTTCGTCGGGACCCCGAGGCGGGAGTAGGCCTCGGCGGTGCGGATGCAATACTCCGGGAGGACGGTCACATTGACCGTCGCTCCCGCGGATTTCCTCAACTCTTCCACGGAGCACCCCGCTCCTGGGAACGTGGCGTCCAATCCCATCGCTTCCGCGTATCCGCGGAGTTCGGACACGGTGTCCTCCCACCCGTCCAGGATGATGGGGATGCCGAGGATGTTCACCTTTCCTCCAGTCTTCTCCGAGGGTTGGCATACCGCGCGGACTATCCCGGCGACGGACTCGTCGTATCCGACGTGTCCAGGTTCGGACATGAGGTTCTCCTCCTGGATCACCACCGTCCCCCCGAATCCGGAGCGGTACGCCGCGCCATTCAGATCGTCGCCGATCAGCGACGTGCCCGGGGACTGCACCACCACGACCACCTCGGCATCGTCGATGCCGGACAGCAGGTCGGTCAGCTTGTAGTCTGCGCCGTTGATGTAGTCCTCCTCGTCCAGATACGTGCACGGGATCCTGGGATGGGTGAAGTAGAACGGCCCCTCGCGGATCCCGAAGTCGCGGATCACGAGTTCGGCCGCCAGAGCGCTCACCGATCCCCTGCATCCTCCCGGACCGTGCAGGACGGCCCTGCACCCTTCCATGCTCTCGGCCCCGAGCATCGCGCCCCAGAAGCCGTCTATCGCCAACGAGCGCATCATCTCCATGCCTCCATGTACGGGGCGTCCATGGCCCTCCCCAGGCGTTCCGCCCAGTCGATTATCCCGTCCAGCCCGGGATGGGGGGTGGACACCCTCCAGTACCTGGTCCTGAGGCCCAGGTCTGCCTGGCTGTCGGACATGACGATGTCCGGCCGGAGTTCGTCGGCGTCCCTCTGCAACGTCTCCGAGAAGTACGGCTGCTTGTCGTCGCAGGCGCTCTGACCCATCAGCCATCTGTTGAACGTGGACTGCCTCTCGCGGAGGATCACGATCCCCAGATCATCGAGTGTCTCGTGCAGCCATGAGTAGTCGGAGGACGGCCTGGTGACGAGGACGGCGGTCTTCCCCTCCGTTCTCCTCCTGACACGGGCGATGCGCTCCTCGTACTCCTTCCTGAACCTTCTCTTGGCGTCGGAGACGTCGCGTCCGGTGAGTTCGGAGACCTCGTCGAGCCACGCGTCGATGCCGTCCATGCTCTTCGGGAGGGAATGCTCCATCAGCGTGACGCCGAGGCGTCTGCACGCCTCCTCGCAGGTGAGGCGGTTCGTCCTCTCGTCGTAGCTCCGCACGGCGAACTTCGCCCTGCCCATGCGTCTGATATCGTCCAATCCGCAGTCGCCGGGGTATCTCGTGTTGATCCTGAATCCCGCGGCCCCGATGAGCTCCTCCACGGAATCGTCGAGGTACGCCATGTGGTCGGTGCCGGAGCGGTAGTCGCCCATGACGTTGATCAGACCGGGATCCTTCTCGGGGAAGTCGTCCGACAGGCCGACGATCCTGTTGACCATCGCCTGGATCCCCTGCGAGGCGCCGCCGGCGCCTATGCCATCCACCGGGACGGGGACGACATCGATCCCCAACTCCTCGGACATCTCAGAGCAGACGTCGGCGGTGCCGTCCCCGATGATCCCGGGGACGCACATCGACACGACGACGATGCATTCCGCACCCTCGGAGGCCTTCATACGGATCAGGTCCCTGAGCTTCCCGGTGCCCCCGAAGACGGATGCGGAGTCGTCCAGATCCGTGCAGGATACGAGGTTCCAGATGCTCTCCCCGTCCCGATGCAGATCCCTGTGGTAGGTGCCCGCGTCCCCGTGGCAGGTCATCATGTACGCGCAGCTCGTCGGCCCGTGTACGATCACGTGGATCCCGCGGATGCATCTGGCGTACGCCACGGCGCCCATCCCGGCGCAGGTCTTGAGGGACCAGCAGTCGTTGACGGGGTTTCGAATCCTGCGGTACTCCAGGGATTGGCCGCCCGAGAGCGGGATCCCCTTGGCCACCATGTCCATGGCGTCCTCGTTCAGGGGATGGGGGTACCTCAGCAGTTCGAGGTTGGCGGATTTGCGGACGATGTCCTCGGCGATCCTTCTGAGCGCCTCCGCTGCCTCGGATTCAGGGTTGCGTTCCGAGACCGTGATCCCCTCGGCCTCGGCCTCGGCGAACAGGCGGTCGCGCGGAACGATCGAGACGATGGGGAGGCCGACGCCGTCGGCGAAGTTCTTCACATATTCCACTTCGTTCTCCATCCCGCGACGGTTCAGGATGATGCCGCCCACGCGGGGGCGTCCGTCGTCGTAGTTCAGAAGGCCCTTGAGGATGTTGTTCGCCGCGTAGAGGGACATGAACTCGCCGGAGGTGACGATGTAGACTGCATCGGCGTACCCTTTCCTCAGAGGGACCGCGAATCCGCCGCAGACGACGTCGCCGAGGACGTCGTAGATCTTGTAGTCGGCGTCAGTGTCGTGCAGACCGGCGGTGTCCAGGAAGTCGAACATGGTCAGGATCCCGCGTCCGGCGCATCCGACTCCGGGTTCGGGGCCTCCGGCCTCGATGCAGCGGACCCCGGCGGATCCCTCGAATACGACGTCGTCGAGTCTGCGGTCCTCTTTGGGCGTGGAGCGGAGGTAATCGAGCACGGTACCTTGGGTCCTGCCCTTCAGGAGGAGTCTGGTGGAGTCGTGCTTCGGGTCGCAGCCTATCTGGACGACCCTGTTGCCCATGGAAGAGAGGAGATAGGAGATATTGGCCGTGACGGTGGATTTACCGATCCCGCCTTTGCCGTAGACGGCTATTTGGAACATGTTGGATG
>CAVIUM010000154.1:0-3429 GCA_963645865.1 Lachnospiraceae bacterium | reverse complement strand
AATATCGCCATGGGATCCGATTCCTCGCTCATCCTGTCCGGAGGACAGTACAGCGGTACTCTGACCTATGGTGCTGTGGAGACCAGCGGTGCTTATACACCCAGCGGCTCTGTCAGCATGCAGAAGCTGTCGGATGCAGGGGACGGGCTCACCATCTCCGCGGACAACACGGCCAAGACGATCACCCTGAAAGGTTCCGCATCGGTCCTTTCCGGAGGGAGCATATCCTCCTCCGATTCGACCATCGTCATACCTGCGGACTCGAAGCTCTCCCTCTCCGGTTCCATGGACGCCAAGGTCCAGAACGCCGGAACCATAGAGGTCGCCGAAGGAGGCAGTCTGACCCTCAAGGAGGACAGTATCGTCGGAACGCTCAGGTTCCTCGGAGGAACGATCTCCGGAGACCTCTCCGTCTCTTCGAACGACAGAGTCCTTCTCGCAGGGAACGTGGCCGTCGCCTCCGACAAGACGCTGACGGTCTCCGACATCTCGAACTTCGAGGTCAGCGCCGGCTCCGCCATCGTTCTGAAGGACGGGGCGAAGGCGGATCTGCAGAACGTGCTCCCGGTCATCACCGCCACCAACGGCGAACTGAAGATCGTATTCGTCCAGCCCTTCCAGGGAGGATCCGTCGGAGACCTCGAGTTCTCCGGTGCCGGTTCCGCGGGAGTGGAGGACGGCGAGTCGCTCTCCATCCCCGAAGGTAGGACGTTCACCCTGAAGACCGAACTCTCCGGGAACGTCACGCTCTCCAAGAACAACAGCAGCGCATCGAGCCTCGTCATCGCCCAGGGCGGGGTCTACTCCGGAACGGTCACCCACGGCAAGGATACGATAACCGTGTCCGGCATCAAGGCCGTCGGAGATGGGACGGTGACCATCAGGGCAGGATCCGTCGAGATCACCGGGACCATGTCCGCGACGGAAGCCAATGCGGCCATATCCGCAGCCGAAGGGAAGGTCATCCTCAAGGATCTGACGATTACCGAAGGTATCCTGAAGCTCACCGCGCCCGTCGAAGTGAAAGGGACCCTCGCCGTTTCCAGCGGGTCGTCCATACAGGCGGAGTCCGGTGCTGCGATCGCCGTCGGGAGCGGATCCACGCTCGCGGTCGATACCGGTGCCAAGGTCGCACTGAGTGACAATGCCACCATTTCTGCAGACTCGGGATCGAAGATCACCCTGGACGGTGGAGCTTCCATCACCGTCGCCGATACGTCGAAGGTCACTGTGGGAAGCGGAGCGACCATGTCCATCTCCAAGAACTCCACGGTCTCATCCGCCGGATCGGGGACCGTCGTCGTGCAGCAATCGGCCAAGGTCGATGTCTCCGGAACCCTCGACGCCAAGACCGATAACAGCGGTCAGATCAACGCCGCGACCGGGAGCACGGTCTCCGAGAACAAGGTGAACAACACCTCCTCGGGCAAGGTCACCAAGCAGACCTCGTTCATCATAATCCCGGACACCTCTACGGACTCCGACCCGGTCGTCATCGTCCCCCAGACCACCGAGAGCACCGACGACAACGGAACGGATGTCAAGGTCCTCGCTTGCGCCGCGGCCGCCCTGGTGGTCGTGGTTCTGGCGGTCTTCATCCTCGCCGACACCAGGCACCGCTGATCAAATCCCTTACCGCAGGGCTTCCGAGGAGGTCCTGCGGGTCACCCTTGTCATGCTCCTTTGGGATCTAAGCCGGAGTTGCGTTCATCCGCTTGATATGTATTAAGAGCGATGGACGCGAAATAAGAAACTTATAGCCACGAAGTGCAGTATACCCTGACGGTGTACCCGGGGTTCGGAGAGGAGCCTCGGGAGATATGCGCCGAAGGGGAATACACGAGATGAAAGATGGGAAATCGAGAACGGGGGGGGGGCCAACGAGCTCCAGGAAACTCCTCGCGGCGATGGCGATTCTGGCCGTCGCGTTCGTCGTTCTGGCAGCGGTGCCCGCTGTTCTGATGGATGATAACACTACTGTGGAGGCCACCGAGTCATCGGGGAAGACTCTGTATGTGGTCGCCAGTCCTGATTCGACCAAATCCGAGTATTCGACTCTGTCTGGAGCGCTCAATGCAGCGAGCGATGGCGACAGAATTGTTCTGAAGATTGATTTGTCTGCAGAATCGGAATCGGTAAGTGGAAGTCTAACCATAGACAAGAACGTCACAATCGAATCAGAGGATCATAGCAAACTGAGTAAAATCGGATTTACGATTGTACCGAAGGCCGATGTGGTCCTGCAATACCTGGAATTCGCTCCTGCCACAGGGAGCAATGCGATTAGTGCGAATTGGGTGGTCAATGGCTCGCATATCGTAATTGATAATTGTAAATTCACAATCGGAAGTTCAGACAAAAAATGCTATGGGATTTACATCAATGGTTCCAATACGATTCTTGCGGAATATGTGACGATAACGAATAATCAGTTCTTTGTTTCAGAGGAAAGTGAAAATAAGGACATCAGAGCGATAGGTGTCAATTATGTCTCGGGAGATGTACTGATCCAGGGCAATGAGGCGACGGGTTTCTCGAGATTTGTCGAGATGGGTACGGTAGCGATATCCAGCGGATCCATCAGGGTGTTGAATAACACTTCGACGAAGATGGTCGCAGAGGACATTCTGAAAAAAGATTCCAGATTCGTCCAGATTGCTAATAATGTCGGAAACATCGAGGTCCAGGGGAACACGGCGGAGAACACGTCCGGAGATGATTTGGTACAATATATCGGAGTTCATGATGGCGGAGCCAAGGTGGGATCCCTGACCAGCGATGGATCGATGATGGTCGGCGGAAACCTCGAGATAACAGGCAAGGTTAGGGTCGATGGAGATATTCTCGTCAAGGCTTCCGACTGGGAGACGAAAGCCGCTTCCATCACCATTGATAAGGATGCCTCACTAACAGTTGGAAAAGGCAAAACCATGACGCTGCAGCCCGTCGTTCAGACCTACGGGGACGTTTTTATGACCGTCAACGGGAGCGTCGTCCTAGAAGATGGAGCATCCCTCGTATTCGGAAGTCCTGCCACAGATTCTTCGAACGGGACGCATTATGCTGTTCTGCAGGTCGGTGAAGCTGATTCGAGCATAGCGCTAGGGAATGGTGCGAAGATCGTCATGAACTATCCCAAGGTCACATTCGCATCCACGGGTTCCATTACGATGAAGTTCACGGAGACCTTTAATACCGGCAATGTCGGCAAGACGGAGATCTCGGGATCCGGTTCCCTTTCGCTGACCGGAACGTTCACGGTCCTGAACGGCAAGACGATGACCCTCAAGACGCCTCTCAGCGGAAATGTCGCCATGGGATCCGGTTCCTCGCTCATCCTGTCCGGAGGACAGTACAGCGGTACCCTGACCTATGGCGCTGTAGAGGCCAGCGGTGCTTACACACCCAGCGGCTCTGTCAGCATGCAGA
>CAVIUM010000153.1:0-3452 GCA_963645865.1 Lachnospiraceae bacterium | reverse complement strand
AAGACGATGAAGACGACGAAAACTCGGAGTTTGCAGGCGGAGTCTACTATGACATCGCGCTCAAAGATTCTAGCGACGGCGGAGTGATGGACTATTACGATACAGCCGTCATGAGAGATTTCAACGACTTCCAGCGCGACCAGTCCGGCGGAGACATCGTTGGGAAGATCGAGTTCCCGAACAATGACGTTCGCTACGAGTTCGCCAAAGCATTCGACGATGCACAGGGTGGGGTACCGGGCGCATACGAGAGGATGCAGTCCATCGTCAAGAAGCACGCATTGTACAACAGGAGGCCGAGAGCATGAAGCTCTTTAACCGCCGTCCGAAGGGCAGATGCGAGAGCGAAGCCGCCGACATTCTGGCCAGCATGGGATACGAGCTCGAAGCCATGCGCATGGTGGGTCTCGACGATCTCACCTTTGCCACGCACTACATCGTGCTCGGCAAGAAGCCCGATTCCCACTGGCAGGATGCCATGTACGCCACATGGATATTCATCGACTGGTCCAAGAATCCCACCGACTCCAAGCGTGAGAGCCTGATCACCGCTGGTATCTACCAGATCCCCAACGACAAGGCGATTGAATCTTTCACCGAGAGGTTCCACGCCTACCAGTCCTCATGCGGATGGGTCGATCCTGAAACGATGGAGCCCATCGTACCCGGGAGGTACTGACATGAGCAGGCTCTTTGCAGTCAAGAATCTGGGGCCGGCCCCGTCGATGGAGGAACTGGCAACCAATCTCGCACAGTACACTGTCGATTACGAGGACGCATACGAGATGATGGACCGCATGGACGGGGGACAGTCCTTGGGAGATTTCGCCTACGACAGTGCGCTCCAAATGATCGCCGGAGATCCTAAGGATGCGCTGGTCTACCTCACATCCCAGCGCGACCTTGCACGCGTGGAAGGCGCGATTGACAACGGCCAGATTCCCATGCTGGACCGTCTTATCGACCAGACGAAAGCGTACATCGCAGTAAGGGGGCTTTGAGATGCAGTACAACCATTGCCCCTACTGCCGTTGCTACACTCCGCCGACCGCCAGCGGCGAAAGATGCAGCGTGTGCGGGATGATCTATCCCTACTTCGACCCTTTGCGCGATGCTCTATCGGAGGTCCGTATCGAGTCGGTGTCGGCCTACGATCCGATCCGCGTCCGTACGGAACGCGGGAAGACGTTGAAGTTCACGGACGGAAGGTCATCCCAGCCATACTACGCCAAGCTGTCCTACGGCGGAGAAGGCGAGTACATGATCATGGATGAAAATTCATTGATGGCTATTCTGGGGTCCCCGTTCATCCCCGGCGACGACCGCGTTGTGCGCAGGGACGGCAAGAAAGCCGGAAAGAAGGTGTCCGTGAGCTACACGCGCCGGGACGACCTGATCCCGAACCTCAACCGCAGGTCCAGAAGGAGACGCTGAACGTAAACCATCAAATAGCGTCGAACCGAGTGGATTTCGTCGCTATGGAGGTACTGAAATGGCGATGCTTTGCAAGTGCCCCGAATGCGGGCACATTCTGGATGCGCGTAAGAGCGAGTTCGGAGAGATCGACTGCCCTTGTTGCCACGAATGGTGCTGGATTCCGCGCGACGTGCTCGATTCCGCCCCGTTCGCCAAGAGGACAAGGGCGGGCTATCGGATCGTAGACGTGACGTTCGACTTCAAGGACGGATACGTTGCCACGTACATCAATCCCTACGGCCAGCCGATGACCGCAAGATCATACGACCCGTTCAAGGGATATTGGCGCGGCGACCAGCAAGGCATCGACGACAGTTTCAGCTACAGAAGGTGATCTCATGTTCGGAAGAAGAAAGCCGTTGATGAACATCGCTCCGGAGGGCTACTGGTGCCCCGCGTGCGGGTCAAGGGACCTGTCATGCAGGAAGGGCGGATACCGCATGAAGTGCAATTGCTCCGATTGCGGACTGTCCTTCACGGCGACCAGCGGAATGTCGGAGGAAGACTACGAGGAAGCGTGCGAGTATCCGGCAGGACCTGTCCAGATCGACTGGAAGGATTGCGCATCGCCGATGGATGCGGTGCGCAGGTTCGCAGTTAGGAAAGATCCGGCCCTGTCCAGATTCGCCAACGATTCGGACGTTTTCGCATGGATTTGCGACTATTGGGATTACGTCAAGTGGAACGAGCACGGCAACGAGCTCTCATACGACGAGCTGGCCTTTGAAGGCGGTTTCGGAGACATCGTGCGCGAGATAGTCTACGATCCCGGGAACATCATCGAATATCTCGGAGGATGGACTGTCGCCGACAAGCTCCCCGACCGCGAGAAGGACCTTATCGCAGGTGTCAGACGCATCAACAGGAGGTTTTCATCGTGACCGTCCAAACCCCTTCCCAAACCATTTCAGACCTTGATCTGGACCGCAGTTCCGTGTGCAGGGATTATTCTGCACGCCACGGAGCCGGTCCGATGAACGCGCCGTTCCGTGCGGACGGTGCGGATGTTCTCGCGTCGCTCTAAGCAACCGCAGGTTTCTTACAATTCGCGCGACGGCAAGCCATACCGCGTCGTCGAGCTCTTTAGCGGCATCGGGGCGCAGCGCATGGCCCTCATGGAGGAAGGTATCCCTCATGAGATCGTCGGCACGTCGGAGATCGACAAGTGGGCCATCAAGTCCTACGAGGCGATCTACGGCGACGACCCCAATCTGGGAGACATTACCGAGCTGGCCAGACTGCCCGGCTCTGACATCCTGACGTATTCGTTCCCGTGCACGGACCTATCCGTTGCCAATGCGAAGCGCACGGGGATGGCCCGTGGAGCGAACAAGCGTTCATCTTTGCTCTGGGAGGTCCAGCGTCTTTTGGAGCAAGCGTCTATCGACGGCAACCTACCGGAATGGCTGATCATGGAGAACGTGCCCGTGGTGCTCTCGAAGAAGAACCGCCCGCAGTTCAACGAATGGTTGGCCTTTCTGGATTCGCTGGGCTACACGTCCGAGTACGGGACGCTCAACGCTAAGGATTTCGGGACCGCCCAGAACCGCAACAGGGCGTTCATGGTATCGCATCTCGGATCGTATTGTCCGCCATTGCCGGTGGGCAACGGTCCGAGGTACGTTCTGAACGACGTTCTGGAAGAGGACGTGCCGGAGAAATACTATCTCTCCAAGGCGCGGCTCGAAGGTTTGGAACGGTCCAACTCGAAGGAGAAGGCCAGCGGGAACGGGTTTAGATTCCGTCCGGTGGATCGTGACGGCATCGCACATACCGTCACCACACGCGCCGGTTCGCGGAAGACGGACAATTTCATCGTCGATTCGTGCCACATGGTAGGCATCGCCGATGGGATAAGCGGATACGACAGCCTCAAAAGGGTCTATGCCCCGGACGGGCTGTCTCCGACTTGCATAACCGGTTCCGGCGGCAACACGCTCCCGAAGATCACCGAGGATGGGAAGCGCATCAGAAAG
>CAVIUM010000152.1:0-3564 GCA_963645865.1 Lachnospiraceae bacterium | reverse complement strand
AAGTCATCCCGGGGCGAGTTCTCGGTAGATGGCGGGTCCGTGGTATCATGATCCAGAGAGAGATGCCTGACACGATTGTCTACATGTGCCCCGAGTGCGACGACGATACGGAACACCAGATCCTCAAAGGCAGGATGGGGAAGTCCACCATCGAGGGGACGTTCAGGTGCAACGAATGCGGGAAGGTCACGTCCGAGACCATCAGGATCCCCGAGCTCCTCGAGGTCCCCGTGGTCTACAGCGACGGGGATGTCTCCGAGCAGACGCGCACTACCCTCGAGAGCAACGACATCGTCGAACTGGACGACGAGTTCGAGCTCGACGACGGCAGGAAGGTCTGCGTCACCTACATCGAGGTGGCCGACGGCCGCAGGGTCAAGAAGTCCCTGGCGCCGAAGATCAAGAAGCTGTGGGTCAAGAGGTTCGACGTCCTCAGCCTGAAGGTGTCCGTGAACGATGTCGGCAGGACGTACCCCCTGAGGGTCGACGCCGAGCCGGACGACGAGTTCGTCGTGGGTTCGATGCTCAGGTTCGAGGATTTCGATTGCCTCATCCACGCCATCAAGACCAAAGGGAACCTGGTCAAGCACGGCTCTGCCGAGGCGAGGGATATCGTCAGGATCTACGGGAAGATCCGCAAGAAGACCTACGACGTCCTCGACCTGGACGAGGAGTTCGACGAGTCGGACTACGTCCTGGACGATGACGACGATTACATCGACGAGTGAGATCGCTCCTCGTTCTCGAGGATGAAGTCCAGCACGTCGGCGATGTTGTCGCTCTCCACCGTGTGGGTGGCGGCATCCGACGTGTACGGGTCGGTGGGGTTGAACGCGATCGACATGCCGGAGTTCTCGAACATCGGGATGTCCGTGAACGAGTTGCCGATGGATACGGTGCGCTCAGCGGTGGTGCCGTACTTCTCGGTGAACTGACGGACGTTGATGCCCTTGTCCCTGAGGTCCAGGTTCGCCTTCCCTTCGCCGGTCAGGCGGCCATTCTCATCGGCGCACAGACTGTCGGCGATGTAATCGTCGAATCCGAACTCGTCCGCCAGCATCTTGGCGGCCAGGTCGATCCCTCCGCTCACTATGACGCAGCGGATGCCGTTGTCCTTCAGGCAGGCGACGGTCTCCTGGATCCCGCCGATCAGAGGGATGGTCTGGAATGTCTTCGCTATATCGGAGATCGTGACCCCCGGTTTCTTGGCCATCCAGAGCCCGATGTCCCTGCGCATGAACTCGGGCTCGTCGATCTCGCCGTTTATGAACGCCCTGTAGGCAGGCTCGTTGTCGACCTCGAAGCAGTCGTGGACCCAGCGCCAGGAACTGCGGACAGTCGTCAGGGTTCCGTCCATGTCGAAGCATACCAGGTCGTATTTGCGCATGGTCCTGGGAATCGGGTGCGGGTATAATAGGACGTGTCCGGGCCTCGTGTAAAAAAATCTGCAGAATTTTTATACGACCCCGGCGACGTGTAAAAAATCGGGAAATTTTTTACATGTCATTTTGCAAGTATCAGCCGTGTTTCCGGATGATGCGACCGTACGTCACCGAACATCGGTCCGGGATCACGGGATGCGATGATCGCATCGTCTCCTTCCGGCCCTCACCGACGCGATGACGAAGAAGAGCAGGGTGATCCCGAGCACGTACAGGACCATCGCCGTCGCGGAGAACTCGAATCCTCCGAGGGACAGGTCGAACCCCATGTCGGTGCGGAACTGCGAGAACTCCTCCGCCGGGAGCGAGCCCATCGCCTGATCGAGCGCATCCGAAGCCAGTCCGTTCCTGAACAGCGCCGCCATGTGGCTCGCCGGCACCAGCGTGCCGATGGTCTGCATCACCGAGGGCATGGTCCCCATGGGCATGTAGATCCCGGCGAGGAAACCCATCAGGACGCTCACCACCGTGAACAATCCGGAGAACGCCCCGGAGCTCCTGAGGAACGAAGTGATCGCGTACATGATGATCGACGCGGACAGCGCCGAGGGGACGAGCAGGACCAGGGACGTGACGATGCCGCCGGGCGACAGGGGGCATCCCGTCGCCGCCAGGTACACCAGGCAGAGCACGAACGTCAGGAACCCCATGATGAGACCTACGGCGAAGGTGCTCAGCACGTAGCCCGCCGCGATCCTCGAGGGGGTCATGGGGGACACGAGGATGTCCCTGTCCCGCTTCCTGACCTTGTCGTCCATCATGGTCTGGAGGGCTCCGGCGCAGGTCGTGACCGGGACTATCCCAAGGATCCCGGAGAGCACCCACGCGTCCACCAGCTTGTCCATCCCGAGGGTGTCCGGATAGGTCGAGATGAGCATGTCCCTCAGGAAGAGGAGATAGATCATCACGACCACCAGCACGCCCATCAGCGAGAAGAAGACGCTCTGTTTGTCCCTGAAGTAGATCAGGGTGCAGCGCTTGGCGAGGGCGAGGGACGGATCCATCATTCCCCGCCTCCCGTGATGGAGACGAACGCGTCGTCGAGGGTGCCGGTGCGGACCTCCAGCGAAACGATCTGCTCCCCGAGGGCCGTTATCATCGGCACGGCGTCGGATGTCGAGCGGAGGGGGACGATGATGGCCCCCTTCTCCTCGGTATAGGACGCCCCGATCCCATCCAGGATCTCCTTCGAGGCCGCCGGATCCCGGGGGACGAAGACCATCCTGTCCGAGCTGAATCTCTCCTTGATCTCGCGTGGCGTCCCGTGGGCCGCGATGCTCCCGTGGTCGATGACCACCACATCGTCTGCGTCCGAAGCCTCCTCCATGTAGTGCGTGGTGAGGAAGACGGTGATCCCCCGTTCCTTGTTCAGCCTCGAGATCGAATCCCAGATGACCTTGCGGGTGTGGGGGTCCAGACCGGACGTGGGCTCGTCGAGGATCAGGATCCTCGGGTCGTGGACCAGCGCGCGGGCGATGTCCGCTCTGCGCCTCTGTCCTCCCGACAGGGTGCCGTACCTCCTGTCGGCGAATTCCCCGCAATCCGCGTCAGCGATGGAGCGCTCCACGGCCCCGTCGAGGTCATCCAGATCGTACATCGATCCCCTGATCGTCAGGTTCTCCCTCACGGTGAGCAGCTCGTCGAGCATCGGATCCTGGAATACCACGCCGATCTCGCTCCTGACCTCCGGGTCGGAGACATCCTTCCCGAAGACCTCGATGCTGCCGGAGTCGATGCGGAGCAGCGAGCAGATGGCCGAGATGGTGGTGGATTTGCCGGCGCCGTTGGGGCCGAGGAATGCGAAGAAGGAGCCTTCGGGCACGTCGAAGGAGATGCCCTTGACCGCCTGCACCCCGTCGTAGGACTTCGCGAGGTCGCGGACGGATACGGCTTGCATGAGGGTGCACCTGCACAATGGTAGATAATTGTCCCTGACAGAGCGTTTTCCTGGAACTCGTGATTTCAGTCCTATATTCTGCGTGTGCGAAATTCGATCCCCGCTTCTTTACAAACACGGTTTCTGGACCTTTGGGCGGACGAGATCCTGGTCCACAGAAGGTGATAAAGTCACTGCACGTGAGAAGACAGAACCGTCTCAAAGAGACGAGCGCCAGGATTGCAC
>CAVIUM010000151.1:0-3596 GCA_963645865.1 Lachnospiraceae bacterium | reverse complement strand
ATCGAATTCGTCATGGAGACGGGTGGCGAGATCGAGCTTCCTCTGACGCTCCGCCACCTCAGGGTCGGTGACTCCTTCGGAGTCTCCGGCCTCCATGTTCGCATAGTACTCCCTTATGGCGTCCATCGCATGGATCGACGCGACGTCGCCCATGTGGTCGTTGAAATGGTTGAAGTCGAAACCTTCCCCTTCCTTGAACGTGGCCGACGCCTCGTGGTCGTAGCAGTACTCGCCCTCCTTCAGGTCCTTCCAGACCCCCGTCCATTCCGTCACGGGGATGCGCATCATGACGGGCGGCGCATCGTACGGTATGACGGCCATCCACTCCTTCGGAGAGGAATCGAGTTTGCACTCGGAGATCCACTGCTGGTTGAGCTCCAGATCCTTCTTCCATCTGCACGTGACGTTCCCGGGGGACTTCTTGGCGTTGATCAGGTTGCGGAACAACGGACCGACGGACCTGGCCGTCGGGGTGAGGAACCACACCATCATGCTGTACTTGCGGATGGTCCCCAGCATCTCCTTCATCGGGATCGACGAGTTGACGAAGTTGTTGTCGCCTCCGACGAAACCCTGCGCCTCATCGAGGATGAGCATGATCAGCACGTCGCGTCCGTACTCGTCGATGGTATCGACGACGATGGGCCAGAGCTGCTTCATGGTCGTGATGTGGTACACTCCCGGCGGGGGCTCCACCTCGATGCGTCCGTTCACCTTGTGGTAGAAGATGATGTTCGTCGCCACCACCACCTTCCGCATGCCCGGAACCTTGCCCTTGACGAGCTTCTCCGCCACCGCCACTGCGGTGTGCGTCTTCCCTCCGCCCTTCTCGCCCGACGTGAGCCAAACGGCTCCCGGCCTGGCGATCTTGCGGAGATATTCGGCAAGCTGGTCGTCCAAGTCACTCATCCCCCAGGTCGAACATCGCCAAGGACACGGGCTGCCGGACCGGCGTCTTGTCTATCAGTCCGGACTTGCGCATCAGACGCTCGTAGAGCATGATCATGTTCCAGAACATGCCCGGGGCCAGCGTGTGGCGCGGATCGTCCGGAACGCCGGACAGGTACTTCTCGCGGTACTCCTCGTACTCCTCGTCCTGCCAGAGCATCTCGCCCGGAAGGCACTGACTGAGGATGGCCTCGAACTGGCGCAGATACGAGAGCTTGCAGTCCCCCTGGCCGTACAGCTTGATGAGGTCCCTCCAACCCTGGTTGAGGTCGGTGACGGTGTCCTTGTACAGGGTGGTCTCGTTCATGCCGGCACCCCCGAAAGGAACGCGCGCATCGGAGTGAACCACAGCGCGTGGATGATCGGCCCCAGGGCGGAGCCTATCGGTTCGGTCCCGAAGTCGGAGCCGACGTCGCGGACCTCCTCGCGTATGATGTCCAGACGCTCGGCTATCTCCTCGGGCGACTCCTCCTCTTCGATATCCTCCTCGTGCAGGTCCTCCAGATACTCCGCGTAGTCCTCGTTGAAGCGGCGGACCTCCCTCTCCCTCTCGACGGGGTCGTCGGAATCGGGATATCCGTACTTCGAGGCGTCCCGTCTGGAGATGAGCTCCTCCCTGTCCTTTACTGTCCTCACCGACTCGTAATCTATCGGCTGGATCAGTCCCGTCGTGGCCGAAGCCCACATCGACTGGGAGATCCCGCCGGCCAGCAGCTGTTCGGAGTACTCGGACACGCCGCACATGCTCGCATAGAGCAGGTTCTCGCGACGGTACACGTCGAGGATCTCCTTCCCGGTCCCCCAGCCGATTATCTGCCTGAGGGTCCACAGGTCGCGGATCCTGTCGGGTTCCGGCACGGGCGGGTTGTTCGCCCAGATCATGTCGGAACGGTTCTTCACCACGTACAGCGCGAACTCCGGGTCCTTGATCTTCCGCATGAGCTTGGCGATCTCGATGTCCATCAGGTGCTCGGTCTCGTCCCAGAAGTACTTCGAGGACGCGGCGAACTTGTACATCGAACCGTACGCGATGGCGCGGGACGTGTTGTCATCGGGGATCGGGTCGATCACCCTGAACGACGTGTCGTTCACTGCATCCCCTCCATGATCTCCTCGCCCTCCTTCCTGGCGGCTTCGCGCTGCGCTTTGATGCGGGCGCCGAACATCTCCTCGATGTCGATGCCCAGCTGTTCGAGGACCACGTTGCTGGGGGAGCGCATCCCCATGGTGCTCATGACCTCCCCGGCACCGCGGATGGCGATGGTCCGGAGCTTCCCGTTCGTTTCGAGATGCTCCACCTGCAGCGCGGTGTAGTTCAGGTACAGCTCCTCGTAGGCCTGGGCGTTGACGTACCAGTCGTAGGGGGAATCGGTGCAATGCGGGCTGGGAACGAACTTCAGCTCCTTGACCTTCCAATTCACCCACCTGTTCTTGACGGTGTACTCGCGCGATTCCATGCCTGCCAGGTCTATCGCGTCGACGCACACGCGCGGGCGCAGGAACTGCTGGACGGAGATCTCGCGGGTCCTCTGGACCTGGGCCAGCTGGAGCGGGTTGTCCACATGGAGCAACATAGACTTGCATATCGCCGACAGCTTCTGCGACTGCCAGCAGGACCTGCCGTCCCTGTCGTAGTAGCGGACGACGTAGAACACCCTCTGCGTCCTGTTGACCAGATTGTGCACCGCAACGTAAACCAGGTCCGTGCGGACGGACATGTATCCGAGCATGTACCCCACCCACCACGACACGATGATCGCGTTGGGCCAGATTCCGAAAGGATCGAACGGCATGGGTACACCGCACAGTCCGAGCATGCACGGCAGGCAGGACAGCACGATCAGCGTCAGGGACACCGGGTCGTACAGCGGGACTATAGCGTGAGCGGCCTCGCGTATCCTTATCCCGACGAAGTAGCTGGCCAGCGATATGCCGGTCAGGGCGAACGGCAGCACCGCTTCGATGATCGACGTCATCGGGCCACCATCCCTATGACTGAGAGCAGAGCGGTCCCCGCCGCTATCGTTCCGGCGATGTAGCGGTCCAGCGCCATCAGGGCGCAGGACGCGACGATCTGGACAGCCAGAAGGAACGGGCCCCAGTTCCCCTTGAGGAACCTTATGACGGCTTCCGGGTCCCTGCCGACGTACAGCCACAATCCCGCGACGAACACCGCGCCTATCGCGCCGGTCGCCGCCTTCGCTGCGACGGACATCGGAGTACCTCCGATGCCGATTCAGAAACGCACCCCGTCAGAGGTGACATCTCCCGACCCCGACTGCGGTACCCGTGGGTCCGCGTGTCGCGGTCGAGATCATTGCTCCGGAGCGTACGTCGTGCGCCGCTCCGTTGATTGTCATCATATCGCATCCCCCATGCATTCCGGATTCATTTAGATTCGTCCCGCGGAGCTCAGGCCTCCGCTGCGAATCCGGCCACGAGCATGGTCGCCAGCCCCACCCAGAGGATCAGGCCGAGGAGGAACCCGCCTACGGCGTAGATCGCCTTCCTGGTGTCTCCCCTGGCCCCGCAGACGATCGCTATCACTATCGCGCAGATCAGGCCCAGCACGGTCGACAATCCGGTCAACAGCGCGATGCCGCACAGCGTCACCCCGTCCAGGTCCCCGCGCACCGCGTAGACCAGCA
>CAVIUM010000150.1:0-3601 GCA_963645865.1 Lachnospiraceae bacterium | reverse complement strand
TGGTGACGGAGGAAGAGGATGACCGACCCCCTCTACGACGCCGATAGCGTCTACCCCAAGCGGAAGCGCTGTATCTGGCTGAAGACGGACGACGACACTGGAATCGAAGCCAGGGGCGGAGTGCACATCCAGGGTACGTGCAAGCTGTTCGGAGGTGTCGTCTACGACCGTTCCTGCAAGGGATGCTCCCGTTACGAGGGGTGGTGACATGGAGGAGCGTCTGCCCCTCCAACCATGCCCCAAGTGCGGAGGGAACCCCGGCGTGACTGCCCATATGGATTGGGACACGTACCGCCTGAACTGGTGCATCGGATGCGCCGACTGCGGCACGCACGGCTCGATCCATCCCTTAGGCAATCCTGCCGAAGACAGAACCAATCTGAGGCTGGCCGCCGACGAATGGAACGCCATGTGCGCGAAGCCGAAGGGGGAATCCAGATGATCGGGTGCATGACCTGCCCGTATCTGGTCCGTGACACGTGGAACGACTGGTGCTATCTGGACGGACGCTCCGTCCAGGACATCCGGCATTGCCCGTATGAGGGGGCGTCCCAGTGAACGCCTGCTACTGCTCCAAGTGCGGAAGCGTGTTCCCGATGGGCGCCAAGTTCTGCGAGAGGTGTTCATCGACCACCAACATGGTCGAACTGACGGCGGGGAAGTTCCTCCCCATCAGTTTCTACAACGACAAGGGGGTCGCCGGCTGGTACCGCGACCCCGATTTCGGGAAGCGCTGGGTTACGATCCCGGTAGGCGACGAAACCGCATTGGTCGAGCCGGACACGGCCGCCAAGATGATCAGAATCAAGGGAAGGAGGGTCAAGGGACCCTACGACCCCGAAACGCTGGACCGTTGGGTCACGTGCAAGGAGGATTGGGAGACAGCCGATGGTATGTGCTGGACCCTCAGATGGACCATCGCACTGGCCGAGAACACGGATTCCGCAACGGTCCGCTGCGAGGTGGTGGCATGAGAATTGTCGAAATGAAGAGATGCAAAAAATGCGGGGGGATTCCGGTCTGGATGCAATCCTCCATCGGATGCGGGATTGGATGCTGCGACGATGATGTGATCGTCGCGCCGTCCATGCTGGAAGCCATCCGCGAATGGAACGCGAAGCAGGATGAAGGGGAGGGAAAGAAATGACCGGGCCGGAAGGATGCCGGGCGCCTGGGACGCTTGAGGGGGCATTCCGATGAGTGATTCCGACTGGAAGGACGCGCTGTCCGACGCTAAGAAAGCGTACAGGACGGCTAAGAGAATCAAGACCCTCGCCCGCAAGGGCAAGCGCGAAGCCGACAGCCTGAAAAAGAAGCTGGGGAAGGACGGTGGGGACGAATGACCGCTCTGGACATCACCGTCAACGACGGCCTCCGGCTGTCCGAGCTCTACGGCCAGTTGGCCGACCTGAACTACAGAATGGACAATCTGGGCCTCTACATCCACGATCAGAAGCTCCACGCCACGATAGTCATCATCGGCCTCGGTGCCGTCCTCGGAATCGCTCTTTTCGTCCTGGCCCTCACAGTGATGTTCGATTGGTGGTATGAATCGGAGAAATCCGGTAAGGTGTTCTTCGCGTGCGTGGGGGTCTACATCCTCATCGTGGCGATAATCTGGGCCGTCAGCATGGACTACATCGACACATACGCCGTCTACAACCTCGAATGCGATATGACCCGCGTACAGGGCGAGATTGACGGCATCATGGCCAGATACGGGGGTGCCTCGTCATGACCGCGCCGCTGAACGACACGTGGGAGAGCATCCGCGAGATCTTCCCCCTCGAACACTCCAAGCATTACGAGATTCAGGAATACATCCGCATCCATCCGGGTTGCGGAGCATCCCAGATACGCGCGTACTTCGACCCCTGCGACTCGACCGGACTGATGCGCGTGCTCTTCCAGATGTACAAGGACGGCGACATCAACATGGATAAGGACTTCAGGTTCTTCCCCAAGGGGTGCTGGGCATGAACGGGAATCATGCGCTGGGGGGGGGACCGAATGAGGTTCTTCGTATCCAAGGTCCACAATTCCCTCAACGGGATACCGTACAACCCTGAAATCCAAACCCCTTACCTCTGTCTGAACCCGTACTACAGCGTGGCTCTGACGGAGGATCTGCCGGTCAACTACCTTCTGGATTCCGGGGCCTTCCAGGACGTCAAGGGGAACCGTCTGACGTGCGAGCAGGCCCTTGAACGCCAACTGGCCTTCGAGAAGTCCGTCGGCAGGAACGCCTACGCGATCGTGTCCTACGACAGATTGGTCGATGAGCAGATGGCCGACGGCATCCAGATTAAGTCCCGCGTGTCCAGGGAGGTGGGGGAGACCTACGTCAACGACACGATCGAAGCCGCCGAGTACCTTTCGTCCAGGAGGGACGAATTGGAGGGTAGGAGATTAGTATTGAGCTGCCAAGGCTCCGATACCGAGCAGTATCTGGACTGCATGGACCAGGTGATATCCATCGCCCAACCGGGCGACATCATCGGAATCGGCGGGTTCTGCATCCTGTCCAAGTCCAAGGTCTACGAGCAGCAGTTCTACGAGATAATCGGCGAAGCCTTCCCGAAGCTCCGCTCCGCCGGGATAACCAGCGCCCACATTTTCGGGATGGGGGTGTTCCGCGCATTGGTCCAGGCGGACGTGTGGGGGAGGATGAACGGGATAGACGTTTCCTACGATACCAGCGCGGCCGAGATGAACGCCGTGTTCGGCAAGTCCTTCAACCCGATCCAGGGACAGATGTCCAAGGTATTCTCGAAACAGCATAAGAACAAAGGCTACCGTTCGTCCGACCTGTCCCTACTCAACGTCAGGCTGATCATGAACTACTGGGATGAAGTGGCCAGGATGCCGTTGCCGGATGAGTTCGTTCCGGGCATGGTGGATTGAAACAAACTGGGGGCGCATAAGGTGAAGGGTATCGCCCCCAGGCACGGGATGTGTGCACTTTCTTGATTGTCTGGCCTGTATAAAATGTACAACCCGATCCCGGCGGTTCCAGATAAAATCCCAAATACTGATTGGGGTATTATCGGATGGCTCCGAGGGCTGGGGTGGACACCAGTACGTTGCATCCCAGCCCTTACAACGACAGCATCAAATATGCCGTTCATGATGCAAAGTCCGTCATTCCTTACGTCGAATGAATATATGTCGCGTGCCTGGGGACTAGTCACCCCCATTTATGGGTACGCGACTGAACCTACCATTACATTCCCGTAGCATCGAAATGATAGACAGTCGATCCCGGCGGAGCTCCCCGATTATCCCTAATACATCGGCGTCCATCCAGTTCCGATGGCATTCCTATCCAAATTGTCCGACTCATTCCGTTCATACGTCAGGAAGGCGCGTGATGACCGCCGGCAGCGCATGGCCGAAGCCGAAGCCACGCGCCGTAAGCACGAAGCGGAATTGGCCGAACAGGAACGCCAACGGGCATTCCTATACAAGCTGGGCAACGATTTCGAGGATACGGCCGCATCATTGTTCGATCCCGGCGCGTTCAGGCAGATTCACCGTACCCCGCGCGATGATGAATCCGATGGTCGCTATGTGCGCGGGATGGGCTATCCGGACCTGCGGT
>CAVIUM010000149.1:0-3605 GCA_963645865.1 Lachnospiraceae bacterium | reverse complement strand
GTCCATGGGCGTGCATCTGATGATCTCGTCGTGGACCATGGTGTCGTAGAACGACTTGACGTCGCATCTGACCACCCATCCGGGAGCATCCGGTCCGTCGAACAGCCTCGCCACCTCCGCCGCCGCATCCGACAGGTTCCTGCCCGGACGGGAGAACAGGCGGGAATCGTACAGCGGTTCGCAGATCGGCTCCATCAGCATCAGGTACAGCTGCTGGATGGCGCGGTCGTAGAACGTCGGGACGACGAACAGACGGTCCTTCTTCGTCTTGTTCTCGAACTTGATGTAGGAGAAGACCGGATCCGACTTGTAATCCCTGTGGTCCAAGGCGAAGATGGCCGTATAGCGGTCGGCATCAGTCTTCCAGGCCTCTCCGACGCCCGGATGCTCCGTGGCGTCGTTGCGCGTGACCCTCTTGACCGCCAGCGCCCTGGCCTCGACGGACCTCAGGAATTGTTCGGACAGCTTGTCGAGGAGTTCGGAATCGCCGTTCTGAGAAGCGAGAGAAATGTCGCGCTGCATCTCCGCCACGCGACCCTCGACCTCCTTCCAGTCTATGCGGTTCCAGCGGTATGCCTGGCCTTCTGCCGAAATGGAGTGGGATATCATGAGCATTCATGAATCCTAGAACCTATCAAACTGTCGAGGGTCTGCGCATGTGCGAAGATTAGACCGGGGTGTGCGCCCGGTCGGTGAGTAGGTCGATCGATGATGGCGAAGTTCTCCCATCCACCGTCTTATACGATGCGAGCGTACCAGGGACGGCCCGGGGACATATCTGATCCATCCCATCCTTTCAGTTTCTGCCCCGGGTCACCTCGGACCCTCGAACCTGCTCTCGATCGGCTGCCCGCAGAAGGGGCACATTGAGAAGGGTGAGAGCTCGGTCATCTCGGATCCGCAGTAGGGGCAAACCATGGGACGCTGCCAACCCTAAGTCCGCTATAAACCGTGCGGATCTACTCCGCACGGATGCGGTCGGGATCCTCTTCCGTCATTCCCGCGTAATCCGCCGTATACGCGCATAACAGGCGTGGGAGGTGTTCGGACACGTCCGGACGTCCCCGCGTCCGTCCACGGCCTCGCGAACGCGATGATTCAAGGAATCCGGGGAAGTCGGTCCCCGGAAAAGAACAGGTGCGGCGCCCCCGTCGCCGCGAATGGGATGCTCAACGCAATAGACGATGAAACAGGGGGTCCGTGACGATCAGGCCTTCATGATCTTCATCCAGCCTCCCGATTCGTAGACGGCCAATCCCCTCCCGGTCAGGCCCGCCTCGAACTCCTCCCATGTCACCGGCTCCATCTTCGGATTCCCCTTGGTCAGGTTCACCCCGGACGTCCCCTTGATCCTCGCAGGTCTGAGGCCCTTCCTCTCGGCCAGGGTCCTCGCTTTCTCGACAGATATCTTCTCCATCGGTATGCTGGCTGGACGTGCCGGATTATAAACATTGTCAATTCGGATTCGTATGGACCGTTGCATCCGGTATAAGCACATCGGAACCCTTTGTCGGGTTCGATGGTGTCAATACAAGCCCCATTTACCACCATCTCCGTAGGCAACGTATCCCGTGCGGACGATCTCGTAGATGAAGTTGTACTCGTCGTCCTTTCTCTCATCGAATTCCCGTGGGGTCACGACGATGATATCCTTGGGAACACGCAATCCCATAAGGGCCAGATCAACTTCGTAGCGTTGATCCCAGGGTTTGTCCGAGTCCATCACCACCAGTATGTCTATGTCGCTGCCCTTCCGGGCGGTCCTTCTGGCTACGGAACCGAAGATGATGATCAGGTGCGGCGAGACGGCGTCGACGATGCGTTCGACGGCATCATCCACCACCGAATAGTCGAATCCCTCCGCTTCTGCCGAACCCATTCCCATCATCGTCCGATATTCCACGGGACATGATAACCGAATCCCGCGTACGTTCCTCTTCCATCGGAGGATGCCGTCCGATGCGAAGTCGACGATAGCAATCAAGATATATAATGAGAATAAATGAGATTATATGCCCGCAACGATCTCGATGGGACGCATAACGGTGGATGGGGTCACGCGCAACCTGGCCGACGTCGTTTCTCTCACGTCGCTCCGCAGCGGCGTGTCCGTCACCTTCGCAGACGGAACGTCGACCGTCACGGACGTCGGGCCCGGAGGACTCTTCGACCTCGCCGACGCCTGCCCCTGGGCGGTCTGCCGGGTGCGACGGTGCGTCCTCTTTCATGACGCCGGCCCTCTTCAGGGTATCGAACATGTGCTCCAGCGAGTAGTCGAACAGGTCGGGTTTGGAGACGACCTGCATCTCCAAGATGCTGTCGACCAGCCATTCGTTGAGCTTGAGGGATATGCGCACGTAAGGCGATTCGCGCCAGATGTAGCTCGGCCTGTAGCCGTCCAGTTTGATCGACAGGAAGAAATGGCGCAGCGAGGACTCGACCAGATTCGACATGTTGTCGAACACGCCATCTTCAATTAGCGCATCGCACTTCTCCATCCGGGATGGGGATATGTAAGCAGTGTAGGTGGATTTCATTCGCATCAGGGCGATTGCTCCGGCAGTATTTAAGCCCGCACATTGATTTAATCGGAGATATTTGGAAGGTTATTTGCCTGCTAGAGCAAGCTTTAAATGGTTGGACCACCCATCCAACCCTCACCGAGAAAATGCCGGATCGGACTGACTTCGAAACCTTCCGATCCGGCTGTCACGGATGCGTGAGAACCATGACAACAGAAACAGCGCAAACGAACTATATAAGCGACTACCCGAACGGGCAGAAAAAGCCGAAGGCATCCAACAAGAACCCTTCGAAACTCGACCTCGACCTCGCGATCTTCGCAGCCTATGAGGAGAGGGAGGGCTTCAAGCCCTGCACGATAAGGAACCATGCCTGCATCGTGAGGAAATCCCTCGAGATCATCGCCGAGAGACGCAAGGTCACGAACCACAGGAAGATCACGAAGACGGACCTCAAGTACATCGAGGAGAAACTCGTGGAACGCGGCTACAGATCGCCGGTGAAACACGCCCGCGTCCTCGCCAAGTTCGTCTCGGTGGTCACACATTCCGAGCCGATAATCCCCCTGACGTACATGGACAAGTTCCACGGGGAATGCATACTCCTGAGCGCCAGCGGCATAGAGCCCCGCAGGACCCTTGGGAACAATGAGGACAAGAAGAGGTTGGAGGAGAGATTCGGAGCCGAGGTCGAATCGTTCATCATGTCCGAGATGGAAGAGGGACGCGGCATAGGCAACATCCCCGTCCTGAGGAAGAGCGTGTACGCGGGGATCTTCGCATACGAACAGGTATGCGGGACCTTCGACCCGTCCAAGGCCACATCCGATGACTTGGACCGCGTCTACACGTTCCTGAAGAATTTCCGCGTCCATGATCCTTCCAGGCCACGCAACACCCTCGCCAGGTTCATCTCCTTCGTCACCGGGGATCCCGTCATGGTGAAGTTGCGCGAGAAAAAGCCGAAGGATGATTGGACCGCGGGACCGAAGGAGGGGTGCCCGTTCCCCAAGGAGATAGAGAGGTACATCCAACTGCTGAAAGCCCGCGGTGTCAACGAAACCTACGCGATCGCGAGGGGAC
>CAVIUM010000148.1:0-3634 GCA_963645865.1 Lachnospiraceae bacterium | reverse complement strand
TGTCGCCGACGGTGGTCCATCCGGCCAGCATGTTCAGTCCGGTCATGTCCATCTTGAGCTCGTTCAGCTGGGAGCACTCGTGGGCATCGGTGATCCTGTGCCCGGCGTTCTCCAGGTCAGCGCAGAGACGCCCTGCCTCGGACAGGGGCGTCTCGGGTCCCTAAACACCCATGCCGGGCCTGGCGGCCCTGACGCGTGCCTCTTTCGTGGCCCTGAGCTCCGCCATGGTGGCGCGGATCTCGTAGGGGGTCTTGGTCTTGGCCGGCTTGCCCTCGATCGTGGTCATGACACCGTTCACGAGCGTGTCGACGACACCCTCCTGGGCGTAGGACTGCATGATCTGGACGAAGACGTCCTCGGAGATGGGGGATCCGGTGGGTCCTCCCTGGATGATCGGCTTGACGTTGCTGTTGCCGTGCCTGGGGTAGAACCTCGCGACGTCCTTCCCCTCGCCCAGGATCAGCTTGGTCGGGGTCTTCTTGATGCCCTCCCAGACCTCCTCCTCGGTCACATGCATGACCCTTCCGAGGTCCTGGCAGTAGTAACCGGTGGTCACGAGCATCTCGAGACCGGCCTGGAAGAGCCTGTTGATCATGTCCTTGTCTTCGGGGATGATCTGGTCCTTCTCGATCTTGATCTTGTACTTCTCTTTCAGCGCGGTGAGGTTGTTGGGGGTGATCTCGTAGTCCCAAGTCTCGACCTTCACTTTCTTTCCCTTCACGAACCTCTCGTAGACGTCCGGAATCGTCAGGGGCCTTGTAGCTGCCATTTTATTTTCCTCCTGGTGGTTAATGCTTCACTGGGTCAGCCTGTCGACCAGGCCGATGATCTCGTTCGCCGTCTCGGAGTATCCGTCCGCGTGGATCTCGTCGCACCACTCCTGGCTGCAGGGGGCGCCTCCGAAGATGCACTTGTACGGGGCGTCGATCTCTTTCACCGCTTCGACGAGCTCCCTCTGGGACTCGAGCGTGGTGGTCATCAGAGCGGATCCTCCGAGGACCTGTGCCTCGTTCTCGTCGGCGGCGTCGATGAAGTCCTGGGCGGTCACATCGGGTCCCAGGTCGACGACCTTGTACCCGGCACCGCGGAGCATAGCGCAGCACACGTTCTTCCCGATCTCGTGGATGTCCCCCTCGACGGTTCCCATGATGACGCATCCCTTGAGGGATCCGGCACCGGAGGTCATGAGGGGCTCGAGGATCTTCAGGGCGAGCTCCATCGTCTTGGATGCGGCGACGACCTGGGGTAGGAAGATCTCGGCCTTGTCGAACCTGTCTCCGATGACTTCCATTCCCTTTCCGAGTCCGTCTCCGATGATCTCCGACACGGGGATCTTCTCGTCGATGGCTGCCTGGGTTGCGGTCTTGACCAGATTGAGGTCCCACGTCTCGACGGATTTCTTCAGATCCGCGAGTATTTCCTGCTTTGACATTTTGTTTGTTCCTCCTTTAACCCAAATAGTTTGGCAGCGGCTTGCTTCTTGCCTGCTACAATTGATTCATCCGTTCATCAGTATATAATACTATGCTTTTTCCAAAATTTTTTGAGGTTCATCATATTTAAAACTATTTTTCAGCCAACTGTCCGTTTGTTGGACTATTTAAAACTTCCTATTTGTTTGACAAAATTGTGCATCTGGACGGCCGATTTTACTTATCTTTAAATAAAATGAGCTGAAAAGCTCCATTGAATGGATGGAGATATGGACCATCCTGCCTTCCCGGATGCCGATAATCGCAGCCAACCGATGGGCGATTCTGTCCGAACCGGGAATCCGCTGGATATGGGATGGATGTATGATATCTCCACATAAGCATCCGATGCGGAGTGATACTCTGGAAATGGGGGATATGGAAGAAGTAACGCACTTCCCGCACCCTTGCCTGTTCGTGAGCCGATTCATTCCCGACACGCGCAGGAGGCGACCGTCCTCCCATGCCGTTCCATCGGCATCATCCACGGTAACGGGTCGGATCCCCGTTCCGGACTCCGTCCGTATGTTTGTATGGCGACCCCTCCGTCGGAATGGTGTGCGTGGCCAATTCCAAGCTCCGACCTGGGGCCCTATGGAAGATGGACCTCGGAACTCTGGAGTCGGTGCCCGACTCATGAAGCGCCATGAGCCTTCATGACCGTCGTCGGATCGAGTGCGGAGTCGCCCGATTCCGACGCGGGTCGACGGAAATCCCGGTCCGATGTACGGACTGTCAGGACCCGTCGTACCTCTCCATGACGATGGTCGGTTCCTTCTGCTCGAAGGCGATGCCGTAGAGGATCGTCTCCCCTTGGAGGCCCCTGTAGTACTTCTTCTCGTGGATCTGCTTCAGGGCCTCCCGGGCCAGTTCGTCCATCGTCATGTGGGCGTTCTTCTTGTTGCGACGCTTGATCTCGATCAGAATGTTGGGATTCGGACCGGTCAGCCTCTTCATGCGGATGTCGAAATACCCGTTCCCCGCCTCGTAATCCGCAAGGATCTCGTATTCCCCGCTTGTGACCGCCATGAGTCCGGCGATGAACGCCTCGTACTGGAACTCGTGTACGAGGATGCGCTGACTGATGATATCCAAAAGATCCTTGAGCTCCTCCGTTGCCTGACCCGCGTCCCCGAACTTCAACGAATCGATGAGATCGCCCAAAGTATTGCATGTACCGCTTCCGAACCTGTCGAGGATCGTCTCGGCGAAGACACCGAACATCTCCTTGTTCGGGATCGAGAGTTCGTACCTCTTCTTCGCCGGGACGGCATTGAGGTATCCCGCCGCGACCATGACCGAGTAGATGACGTCCCCTGTGGATCTCAGGTCGCAGTACGCCACGCTCTTCCGGAGGTCCTTCGTCACGGTCTTGCCTTCGCACAGGCTCTCCAGCTCCTTCCACGTCCTCTGATCGGATCTGGAGACCAATTCCCCGACGATGGAATTCCCGCTGGTGCCTGCCCAGTATGGTGCGGGCTCGCAATCGCTATCGATGTAGTTGATCATGCTCCAGGGATTGTACACATCCTCTTCGCCGAAGCGGTAACCGTCGTACCATCTCTTCGCCTCGGCGATCTTCTTCTCATACCCGTTCTCACAGAGCAACCATTCCACCTCGCCCTGCGTGAAGCCGAACATCTCATCGTATTCCGTTGAGAACACGTCGACGATCTTCGGATTATTCAATCCAGAGAAGATGCTCTCCTGGGAGATCTTCATCACTCCCGTGACGACGGCGAACTTCAGGGACTCGTTGTCCTTCAGAGCGGTGCTCAGGAGCGTCCTCATGAAGCCGACTATCTTCTTGTGCTCCTCCGGATCCCCATAGGCGTTGTTCATCGCATTGTCGTACTCGTCGATGAGGATGATGACCTTCTTCCCGTAATGCATCTCAAGCATCTTGCTGAGGTCGGCCAGGAACGTCTCCAGATCCGCGACCGACGCCCTGCGCTCGTAGATCCTGTTGTATATCTCCACCGAGGCGGGGTCCAATCTGTCCGAATCGCGGAGCTCGAGGAAGCACTGGTAGACTTTGAGCGCAGTCTTCTCGATGCGTCCGAGGAACGATTTGTATGTTCCGTCGCCGAGATCCTTCAGGGAGACATTGATGACGATGTTGGAGTTCTTCTCGGGGTCGTTCGGGCGGGCCTCGGAGATCC
>CAVIUM010000147.1:0-3695 GCA_963645865.1 Lachnospiraceae bacterium | reverse complement strand
GAAGGAACAACCTCAGGTCCAAGCGTTCCCGCGTCGCCGATGGACGTTCCACAGCCAAGCGCGTCTATCCCAAGAACATGCCGCCCGAGCAAGCGGTCTCGTGGGTGATGCATCCGGGCAGATCGGACGTAGAGGGCATCGACTGCGATGGGAAAGCGAACGTTCCGAGGAAGGAGACGAAGAAAGGCACTGGGAAGACGAAACCCAAGGAACCCGTCAAGGCCAAGCCGAAGAAGCCCAAGGAGCCGGCACCGAAGGCTCCAGAGCCGAAGGCGCCTGAACCAGCTCAGTTCCCGTCCGTGGTCCTAACCGGGAGGGAGATCGTGGACACCATCAGGCTGATCACGTCCGTCATCGGCGATCATCCGGTCTTCATGGGTCACGACATGTACATGTGCTGGGACGACACGCACTACATCTCGCTGTCCAGGAGGGACGGCAAGGGGATGTTCGGCTTCGATGCCGACAGGTCCGACATGGAGATCCTCGACCCCATGCCCATCACCAAGCTCTCTCCGAAGGAGGTCTACAAGGTCACGCTGGAGGAGTGGAAGCTCGTTTTCAGAACGGGCGAGGACTTCTCGAAGGAGGCGCTGGTCTGCCGTGTGGGACGCGCATGCGCACCCAGGCACCTCACGAGCCTGTACAGGAGGCCCGAATTCTACTCGACCGACAGGTTCGTTCCCGACATCCCAACGTTCCGCACCGCGGTGAGGCAGATGTACGATACGGGTTCGGAATGCTGCTACATCGTGGGCACGGGGAAGGCGACGTATGCGACCACACGGAAGGAGAAGAAGTCCAGATGCGACATCGAAGCGATCATCGGAGGTCCCGTGGAAGGCGACGGTGCAGGGAGATACCCTGCCAGGTCGGCGTACCGCAGCAAATCGCTGTACCTGCTGCTGAAAGGGCCCGGTGACTACATCGACAGCGCCAGGTTCGGCACGGAGAAGGCGATGATCCTCGAAGGGACGTTCGGCGACTATCGCCTGATGGTAGCCGTCCTGAATCTGAGGCTGAGGTGATACGATGCTGTTCAGAAGCAGGAACGCGAAGAACAGGCCGGAGAAGTACGGCGAGATCTACGGGGACAACCTGAATTCCGTCGCCGAAGTGGCCCACAGCGTCGGCATGACGAAGATCTCGATGGACGGAGCGGCGGTCGCCGTCGATCGCAAGCGCTACAAGCTGATGGCCTCGATGGAATCCACGGATGACACGGCCATGATGGGCATCGAGGAGGACGGCGTGGTGATGGACGTCGACGTGATCCGCAAGTTGAAACTCGGGAACGACGAGAAGTTCAAGGTGTCCGTGGACGAGAAGACCTACGACTACGTCCTGGACGGCGGGAAGATCCGCTACTACATCCCGATGGAGACCGATTACGACGGAAGGACGTTCCCGGACGTGTCCAAGCTGGAATCCAACGAGACCGGGAGGACTCTGGACACATCGGTGATCGAGAAGCTGTACAAGGACGCCCTGGCGATCCACAGGAGATACGGGGACACCATTCCGATGGACTCTATCGGGGTCTTCATCATCAGCGACGCCAACGGGATGACGGCCCAGCTGGTGGAAGGGACGAACGACCTGATCGGCAAACCGTACATCCTCAGCAGGGAGGGCACCGAGAAGGAGTATTCCGCCAGGTACACCCTGAACGACCTGCGTGCGCTGGCCAAGGCCAACCCCACGGGGAAGGTCAACTTCGATACCGACGATGTCCTGCTCTTCTCCTGGGGCGACCCGGCCTACAACGGCAGGATGATGGTCGCTCCGGATCTGGACGACCGCAACTACGCGAGCTTCTACAAGATGCGCAGGGAGGGGGCGCTGGACCACCACAGGAAGGCCTTCGCGTCCCCGGGCGCGGTATCTTCCGGCAACCGCAAGAAACGCTTCAAACAGTTTAACGGCAGGAGGAACAAGAGATGAATCCAGCAATGAACGGCACGACCTCGACCGCCCACATCCCCACGGGGATGTCCTACGGGCGGTCCCATGCTCAGGTCTGAGAACAGATCCAGGAGGGAATCGAGGGAGGCGTTGATCGCCTCTCTGCCAGTGGACGAGAACGGCGACGTTCCCGAGGATTATCTGCGCCGCAGGAACAACCTGCGGTCCGCACGTTCCCGCGCGGCCGACGGACGTTCGACAGCCAAGCGCGTCTATCCGAGGAACATGCCCCCGGAGCAGGCTGCAACATGGGTGATGAACCCCGGAAGGTACGATGTCGAGGGCATCGACTGCGACGGCGAAGCCAACGTCCAGCGCAGACAGACGAAATCGACCAAGGGTAAGACTGCGAAGCCGAAGGCGCCCGCGGATAAGCCCGCTAAGCCGAAGGCCAAAGCTCCAGCAGGGAAGACATCGAAGCCCAAAACGCCCAAGGCCAAGGCACCCGCCGGTAAAACGGCAAAGCCGAAGGCACCGGCCACTCCGAAGAAGCCCAAGGCCCCCGCACCGATCCCGGCAGGGAACGGAGGCGTCGTGGTCAGCGGGGCGGAGATCGTGGACGTGGCCAACGCCATACAGGCTGCCAACTGCACCCCGTTGGCATTGGGGAACGACCAGTACTCCATGGAATACGCCACTTCGTACTCCTACAGCGACTACGGCATAGGTCTGGCCAGGAGGGACGGCAAGGGGCTGTTCGGACTGGACAACGAGCAGGTCTGGGGATTGTGCGCCTGTGAGATCTACAACCTGGTCAAGTTCGACAGGGACGCGATGTACGAGGTGTCCCTGGAAGGCGATAAGCTGGTCTTCCGCAAGGGCCCGGACTTCTCCACGGTATACAGGGAGATCTCCACCAGACGCGACGAACGTCCGATGACGTTCAAGTGGATGACCAACGGCTTCATGCCGCCCGACATGTTCGACATCGACATCTCCCAGCTGAGGAAGGCCCTTTGGAGATTGGACAGGGCCGGCGCGGTCTACTGCAAGATCGAGACCTCGCCGGACGGGGTCGCGGTGATGCCGTCCAGGGGCAAGCCCGAACCGCGTTCCATCATCGCACCGCCTACGGGAGGGCGTGTCAAATGGTCCGATTACGCGGTGCACAATCTCCACGCGTTCGTGAAGGCCCTGTCCCCGTACATCGACAGCATGGGATTCTGTCCCGACGGACCGCTCGTTCTGAAAGGCCAGGTCTGCGGGTACGAGATGACCGCGGTGTTCAAAGGCGCGTGGTTGAACATGCTGGGGACCAGGAATGCGAAGCAGAGCGATTCCAAACAGCTTACAGGAAGGAGGAACAGGAGATGAATCCAGGAATGAACGGAAGGAACTCGACCGCCCGCATCCTCAAGAGGGTGTTCAACGGGCGGTCCCATGGCCGGCAGTAAGAAGGCCAACCGCACGGCTGACGGTTCTCCGATCGTCACGGTCCGTCCCAGGGAGGACGTTTCGGGGGCGGCGTACAACCGCGAGATATCCGTCGCCATCGTCAGGACGAAGGACGGCAACACGTACAACATCCCGGTCGATTCGAAGACCGGCAGGGTCCCGACGGAGGCACTGGTCGGAAGGTTCCTGGACGTCAACAGCGGGGACCGCCAGGGGAGGAAGCGCAGGACCCGCGTGGACCGCATGCAGACGGCCACGAAGACGTACAGGATCCCGGAAGGCGGGTTCAAGCCCGAGGAGCTGGTGGAGAACGGCTGGTGGCCCCATCCGAACGA
>CAVIUM010000146.1:0-3774 GCA_963645865.1 Lachnospiraceae bacterium | reverse complement strand
GGATAATTGTGGCTGTATCCGGGCTTTACTAGATAGAACCAATACTCGTTCTTGCCGATGGTTATCCACAGCCTGCCGTCACGGACCTCCATCATCCCTTCCTCATCGGGTTTGAGCGCATCCTTTATGTGACGCACGCTGACTCCCGCATCGTAGTCCATACCGAGAGGGGGGTCGCCGGGGGAACCCAGCAGGAGGTCGATGTTGTTGGATTTATAACGGGTGCTGTTGTTCAACGCCTTCCGCTCATTGAGAGGGATGACGTCGGAGTCAACCAGCTTCACCTTTTCGACCATGTTTCCGATCTTTCTTCCGGTAATTTTCGTATTCTTGCTCTTCGTTATCATTCTATCAGAAACCCCCTTAATATCCAGACATTAGGAGTGCGACATCGAAATGGCCGATTGTGGATTCGGCCACCAGCAGTCCCCTTTCCTCTATCTTCAAAACGAACTGGCCGTCGGATGCCGACATGAGGGCCATCATGAGACGGAGGTGATCGGTATCGACATAGATTCCCCCATCCGATTCAGGACCGTCCCCGATGTCCACATTCATGCCGTATTTGGAGCGTCCGTCCGATGCCTGCGTATCCGATTCGGCGCACATCACCAGGTCGCCGCCCCTGGCGGTCAGACGGACCACGTTCTTTCCTCCGATGTGCTTGAACTTGCCCTTGCCCAGAATCCGAGTGGCACGCGCGAGCTCCGTCCTCAATGCACCGGCATCTATGCTGTATGCGTTCGAAAGGTCGCGTCCGGGGAAACGCGGCTCCGTGTACGTGGAATCCGCGGCGGCCTTCAGGCGTGCCGGGATCGGGTTCCCGTCGGCATCGAAGTACGAATCCATGTGCGCGATGACGTCGGCCAGACGAATCCCCGCCGTTGATTTCGGTTCGTTCGGCAGGTCGAACAGCGATTTGTCCACCATGCTCCGGATCTGGAAGCCGCAACTGGGGTCGGGGCAGGCGAGATTGAAATCCGATCTGGAAACGGGGACGATATCCACGCCGGCTTTCTCCAAGACGTTGTTCAGACGCTTGTACGTGTCGGCGCGGGCCTCCAATCCGCTCTTCGTCTTCTTTTTGAACAGTCCTTTCTTGGTTTTGCCTGTCGCGGCGAACGGTCCTTCCGGAGCATTCCCTTCCAGACATGAGATGGCGTCGGCCTTGAGGGTATTCAGACGCTCTTCGATCGCCTTCCAGTCCTGGGGCGACAGCGTTCCGTCCCATCCGCCCCACAGCCTCGAATATCTGTTTATGCACTGGATGAACACGTTGCAGAGTTCTACGGTCTTGGTCGGGTCGGTCAATGCCGCATATATCTCAGCCTTGGTATTGGGGGCCGTGAAATTGCCCTTGGCGTTGAACCAATGCCCCCTGGCGACCTGAGCGTTCTGGATATCGTACAGCGTATCGGCCATGACCTCCATGTCGCACACGGAGTAATCCGTGTTCGGACCGGGCTTGGTTATCAAGGGGGCCTTGTTCCAACCGTCTATTCTGAACCACAGGTCGTATTCATCATCGTGGATTACGAGCGTGGACCCGTCGCATTCGATATCGCTGAGGGGATATTCCTGCGAACCGGACATCTCGCCGGATATCGTCACGATGACGTTGTTCGGCGAGCGGGCGCTGCGCATTTGCACGCCCACACCCTTTCCCCGTGCGTTGACATAGGCGCATTTCACGGGGCTGGCGAACAGCTTCACGATCTCGCCGTTCGGGATGAGGGGGTCTTCGAGTTTGTAGTCCCCTTTCGTTACCGGTTCTCCGAACTTCAGGCCGGGTCCCGAAACGTGCGTGGTTTCGGGAACATCCGGAGGGGATTCGCCCTTCTTCTTGAGCAGCCCCTTCTTCGGCTTCTCCACGGGTGCCGGCGGTTCGTCCGGAACGGAACGTGCGACGGGGGCCTTCGGAGCCTTGGGTTTCGCCGGAGCCTTGGCCGGCTTCGGCGCGGACCTGACTGCCTTCGCCGGCTTCTCGTCGTAGGTGATACGCACGCGGGCCTTTATCCCCTCGGCCTTGAGCTCCTTCTTCAAGGCGTCGGCCTTGGCCTGGGATGAAAAGGTGCCTAGGATTCTGGTACCGTCGGTCACTTCGTATGACGCGGCCATGCTCAGCGCCTCCCGCGCCCGGCTCTACCGCGCTTGCGGTTGCAGCTCATGTACCAATCGCGGTCCTCTTCATTGATGTAGCCCCCATCGTGAAAGTTCGTTTGGGCATAGATTTCCGTAGCTGCGTTCTTCGGCAGGACGTAATCATAGGGGACGCCATTATCGTATCCTTCCAGCTCTATGCCGGGGAATAACTCGTTGCGAAATGAATCGGTGTAGATCTTCGCATGGGCGCTGTTTCCAAGGGTTTTCCATCTCGAAACGTCTTCGGCATTAAATACGGCGGTAATGGGTTCCCCCTCCCATCTGGTCTTCAGGTCCATCCCGTCGATGAAATTCATGTTCTCATCATAGTACACGATCAGAACCGTGCGTTCGCCGGCCCTGTTGATTCCCGCCTCGATCCTGACATACTTGGCTTTCTTGGACATCTTTGCGATGGAGGACGGGTCCACGGTGAACTCGGCCTTCACATTCTCAGGCGGTGTGAAACTCTCACGCCCCGCCTCCGGTGGGAGGATGTAGAACCAGGACGTGTGTTTCCCTTGGGTCATCCACAATCTTCCATCACGTACTTCGATCTCGGCCTCTTCACGGGACCCCAGCACATCTTCGAAATGCGCGATTTCGACCTCTCCGTCCTCATCCAAGAACAGAGGGTCCTTTTCCGAACCCAGCTTCATATGCCTGTAATACGGGCTGTCCATTCCGAGGGTCTTCCCGCCTTTCATGGGGACCTGGGATTCGCCCATCGTCTTTGCTTTTCCAACTACGCTTTTTATCCTCTTGCCGGATATCTTTTCATTCCTGCTCCATATGGCCATGCTATCAATCCTCCACTCTATACGGCGAGATTATCATCTGGACGTCGAATCCGTTGATTCTAAGCTTCGCTGACAGAGGGTAGTTTTCATTCAGTTCGATTGTGCACGTACCCCCCTCCGACAACGACATGAGGTCGGCCAGCACCTGAAGGTAATCGACCAAATAGTACGCTGAACCCCTCATGTCGCTTCCATCGCCGACGTCCGATATAGATCCGTATCTCGGACGTCCATCCTCGCCTTTACGTTCGGACTCCGAACGCATCATGAGGTTTCCGCAACCATCATCATAAAGACAGATGGCATCAGTAAGATGGAGTCCATCGGCGATTTTCCTAAAGCCGCCTTTTTTTACCACTTTCAATGCACGGTCAAGGGCCTTTCTGAAGTCATTCGAGTTGACTGTGTAGAAGCCGCAATATTCCAGATACGGTATCCTCGACTCCCTGTATTCATCGACGGCCATATCCTTCAGGCGTGCCGGGATCGGGTTCCCGTCGGCATCGAAACACGAACCGATATTGTCAATGACCCGAGATATCCTTATCGCCTTCGTGGAATCGGGTTCATCCGGAAGGCCGAAAAGAGATCTCCCATCTGTGCTCGTAAAATGAATGACGGAACTATGGGCGGAATCGAACAGATTGAACTCCGCTCTCGATATGGGGATATATTTGTCCCAACCCTTCCAGGATAGCTCCAACAGCTTCTTGTAGAACTCGGCGCGTGCATCCAGCGCGGTCTTGGTCTTCTTCTTGAACAGCCCCTTCTTCGGCTTCTCCACGGGTGCCGGCGGCTCCGCTGGGGCGGAGCGTGCGACGGCATCCAGGGC
>CAVIUM010000145.1:0-3818 GCA_963645865.1 Lachnospiraceae bacterium | reverse complement strand
TGTTTTAGAAAGAAGATAACCTTACAGTAGAGAAGAGGTAGAAGTCGTACTTAAAGGAACAGACGAGAGAGACGGTTATACCCGAGTCACGCAGTGACGAGGGTAATACCGTCTCTCTCGTCCGCGCGCCCGCCCAGGCACTTTCTGCGCCTTTCGTGCCCTCGATCCTATCCTCGTCGTCCCCGACCGACCGCCCTGCGGGCGATCGGAACAGGGACGTTCTCATGTCCTGTCGAAAAGGCCTCGATCAGGCCTGTCCCGGATGGATTTCGCCTATCGGATGCGGCCTGTTCTCGGATAGAGCGCGACAGCTGGCGCTGACAGATGGCTTCACACAGTGTTCCGGCAGGAGCCTAAGGACCGTCAGCAGAAGAGGGCCCAGGACGTTTCCATGGTGGCCAGGGAGGCTATCGCCAGGTCCTTGTGCCGCATCTCATACGTTGCCGCCGGAGTCTGGAGGCCGCAGCTCCAGTGAGGCCTGACCTCGTTGTAGAACTTCACGTAGCCCTCCATGATCTTCTGATACTCCTCGAGAGTCGCTCTCTGAGGCAGGTTGCACTCCCTGCGGAGGCTGCCGTGCCAGCGTTCGACCTTCCCCTGGGTCGTGGGCTTGCGCACCTGTCCCATGATGTGCACGATCCCGTGCTTATCGCACCATTCGTCGAACCTGGTGTCCCCTCCATTGCTGGAGGCCCACTGGGTCCCATGGTCGGACAGGATGGCTTTGGGGGCCCCGTATACGGCGATGATCGAGTCGAGGATCTCCAGAACATCATCGGTGGTCGCGGTTATCCTGGCATTCGCGGAGAAGATGTAACGGGAGTTGTCATCTATGACGGACAGGGATTCCACCTTCCTGCCAGTATGGATGTCGATCCCGATCTCCACATAGTCGATCTGCCACAGGTCGTTGATGAACGGCCTCTCGAAGCTCTTGTAGACCTTCCCGAGGCGCATTGTGACCGGCTCGTGGTCTGCTTTCATCAGGATGTCATGAACGGTCGGAGCCGACAGCTTCGACCCTGTCATCGCGTTGATCTTGGCTGCGCCGAGCTTCGGATGCTTGGCCTTCATGGCCAGGATCTCGGCGGTCGCATCTTTGCGCTTCTGAGAGTACGTCCCCGGTGCCGGGCCGCGCTTATGGCGTTTCAAGAGCTGCCGGTAGTCGGACTTCTTGACGTACCTGGTGAATCTCTGGCCATGGCGCACGTACTTCTTCTTGACCAGGCATGTGCAGGCTATGTCGGCCACCCAGGTGTGGGATTTGCCGTACGTCTTGCCGATCTCCCGATAGCCCCTGCGTTCCTTGTCCGGTTTCCCGTTGTCGGCTATCAAAATCTCGATGACTTTGGCCCGATCGGCTTCGACCTCGGACTCAGCTTTAAGTCTTATGCGCTCTTTCCTGGATATTGGTTCCTTTCTGGTCATGTGCAATTCCGGTAAGGAACCTCCTTTGTTTTAAGCCACAGTATGGGCGGTTTCGACGCACACGTGCGAGATCGCTCGCTCACGAACACGTTCGCTCGCTCTCTCGCACGTGTGCGTTCTTCCTTTCCGACTGTGAACTAATCTATTTTCTAAAACAATGGTTGCTGAACTCAGGAACTATATTATAGGAACGTGACGATGCGGGACCGCATGGAACGACTGGACTGATCGACGGAAGGATCGTGGCATCCTCGGAAGGATGGCCGAGGGCATCAGACAGTCGATCGAGGGCGGGAGATCCGCCCGGAGGGATCCCCTCCTGCTCGAGGGGATCGGATGGAACGACTTCTCAGAACCGGGGGCCCGGGCCGGTGGATCCGGCGGGGCCCCGTGGGACGGGACCAGGTTGTGATATCGATGGGAAACAAGGAGAAGAGGAGCAGGAAAAAGGCCGCAGGCCCCTCACCCTCGAGAAGGGGGGGGGGCGTGACCGTCGCAGGATGCTGGGAACGTTCGCGGTGCTGATGCTGGCGATGGCCGCGGCGATGGCCGCGGTGTCGGTGACGGATCAGGATGTGGATGCGCTGACTTCCTGTATATATGACAATTCAGGCGGCAAAATCTATCAGATTATACCTGATGCTGGCGTGAATGTCAAAAAAGAAGAAAGATATGTAATCAGTAACTATACTGGCGATAGCGTCGGTGTTACGATCGTCTTCAATGGTCTTGTTGTGCCGAGCTACAAATGGGGATATGATTACGGAGGAACCTATGAGTTCACATTCCAAAAATATGATGAGACAAACAACAAAACGTATTATTATTTTCACGAATCAACCTTTGCTATGGACATCACTTTTAATGCGACGGGCTGGGGAACGGCGACGAAAGGAGCGACGCCGACGGACGTCAGCATGAGAATGACCAACAATGACGAAGTGAACTGCGGAAGGCTCACCAATACCACCACCGCCATGGAGTACAGCACGGATAAATCCTCATGGACCACGTGCAGTGATGGCGAGACCAAAGTCGCACCGGGAGTATACTACGTGCGCATCAGGACCGTCGAGGGGACTCTGGCTAGCGATCCGACTGAAGCCATATTCGTGGAGCCGACCAAGATCGACTCTGGGAAAATATACGAGGTCCCGTACACCGGAGAGAACCAGAAATTCGACCCGGCGGCGGCGGGTTTGGATTTGAACACGAATCAGGTCAGTGTGGATTGCAGTGGTTACAAGTATCCCAGCGAGACCGAGTACGTGGCGACCATCGACCCCGTAGGAGGATTCTGGGCCGATGGGTCGTCGGCGTCGGTCCCAATTAAATGGAAGATCGTGAAGGCCACCCTCGACGCGAGCAATTTCACATTCCATGGCATCAGCGATGAATACAACGGGGAGGATCACACATCGACCGAAGGTGCGACCGCGGTCCTGAAAGGGTTCTCGGAAAATGTGGCAGAGGTTAACCGTGCTGCCACGATCGAATTCGCAGAGGAAGGGGAACGCAAGAACGTCAACATCTATCCGTTGAAGCTCGTCCTGAAATTCCAAAACAGCGAATACTTCAACGACACGGAAATCGAAGTGGATGGATGGAACCTGTCGATCACCAAGAGGACTCCCAGAGCGTCAGATTTCCAATTGGACAGCGAAACATACACGTACGATGGGACAGAACAGGCGCCCAAAGTCACCCCCATCTGGACTCAGCCCGAAGAGTACACTGAAGGTTTATGGCCCTACCTCTTGTGGACCGTCGGTGGAGCCGACAAGCAAACGAACGCCGGAAGCTACGCTGTAAAAGTGAAGGTAAGCAACGGAAGCCGGAACTTCTCTAGCGGAGAGGTGACCCTGAGCGTTCAGTTCGTCATCAACAAGAAGACCCTGGAGGATGCCGATGTCGTCATATCGGACAACACTGCGACGTTCGACACGACGGCGCACAGCCCGAAGGTCACGTTGTCTTCCAGTTATCCGACGCAGCCCGATGCCGGATCGATGTCTTCTTGGCTGACCTGCAAGGCCGGCGGCGCGGTTTCGCAGACGGATGCCGGGAACTATCAGATAAAAGTCTACGTCAATGGCAGCACGAATTTCAAAAACGACGGCGATGATCCATTGACGATCGATGGATGGCAGAGCAGCGACAAATGGAAGCTCGCCATAAGCAAGGCGACCCTGAGGGCCGAAGGCGGGGCTGTCGATCTCGACATCACCTATGGCACTGGGAGTGGCGTGTACGTCTACGAGTATAATACGGAGCGCACCGCCACCGTCAAGCTTGCCGAGCCCTATGCGAGCTACTACTCTACCGGAAGTCCAAGCTGGCTGACCTGGACCGTCTGTTCCGAATGGTCGGCATCCGAGACGGGTCAGCAC
>CAVIUM010000144.1:0-3823 GCA_963645865.1 Lachnospiraceae bacterium | reverse complement strand
ATGGAATACGATAATATCATAAGGAAAGCATTCGAAAAAGCATCATATCTCAGCATCCACTGATCAGGAACAAAACCACTCGTACAATGAATTCAATTTGTTTGTTGTACGGGTGGTTCAACATGGATTCCGGACCAGGATAATCCATCTGGATCTTGCCTCCAGAACACTACTTTATACATTTTCGACCATGTCGACATATGACCGAAAAAGAAGCATCTGTTCCCAAGCAACAGCAGCTTTTCAAACCAGATATGCAGGTGCTCTCTGACGGTACCGAAAAGTCAGTCGATGAGATAGTCTCCGGTGTAATTTCTATCCTCAATCTGGGGCCTGAAGTTACGAGCATAGAATCTCGTATCAAGGGCAAGAGTCAACTCAAGTATAACATAGAATGGAGTCTGACCTCTCTGAGCAACGCGGAATACATCGAAATCACCAGAAAAGGCTTCAGACGCATCACCGATAAAGGTCGCAAAGCCCTCGAAAGTGGAATCGACTGGACCAAAGTTCCTTTGACCAAATCGAGGGACGTAGATTTGATTCCTCACGAACCGCAAACTAAAAATGTGCGTCTAGACGAAATCGGCACATTTGAATCGTTCTTCGATTATCTCCGGAGTCACAACCTTTCTTACAACACTCAACTTGTGGAAGATTTCCTCTTATCTCTGAAAGCGAAACAATTCCTCGTTCTGAGCGGCGGTAGCGGTACCGGAAAAACGAAACTCGCCCAGGAATACGGCAGATTCATCTCGTCGAAGCCCCAATCAGATCCTATAGAGATCACGTTCCCCGTAACATTGGGCGAGTCGGACAAATACAAGGGTTACACCCTCAACTCCGACATATTCTTCGAAGCATTACCCGAATACAAGAAACCGGATGGACTATACAAATTCAGCATCGGTGGAACCGAGGGCAAGTGCAGAATAAAGATGACGCCCCGTCTATGGTATCGGGGTAACGAAGGAGACGAGGCGATAACCGAGACCATCACCCGTCTGAAGGAGCATCAAGACAAGACTGATCTGAAGCTGATCATCGACAAAACCCAAGACCGCACCTCATCAGGCTCGAACTACGCCATAGTACCCGTCGGATCCAATTGGACCGACAGTCGCTCGATCATCGGATACAAGAACGTCCTGACCGACAAATACTGTCGCACCCCGGCCCTGGACCTCATGATCGAGGCCAACTCGGACGAAAGTAATCCCAAATTGCTCATCCTGGACGAGATGAACCTGTCCCACGTCGAATGGTACTTCTCCGACCTGCTGTCCAGCATGGAGAGCGGGGAGCCCATCGAGATAGAATCGGACGGGAACGTCCCGGGATCGATCCGCACCGGGGACAACCTGTTCGTCATCGGGACCGTGAACATGGACGAGACCACCTATTCCTTCTCGCCCAAGGTCCTGGACAGGGCGAACGTCATAGAATTCCAGCCCGTGCCCGTCAGCACGCTGCTCGATGGGAACGGCGCCTCGGAGGAACCGCATGGTAACATCCACTTCCTGCAGGACTGCATGGCCGGGATCGGGGTGAGGTCCAAAGGGGCCGCCGAGCTCATCGAGGACATGACATCCGCACCCGGGAACACCGACATCGTCAGGTCGATGATAGGCGACATCGATGCCCTCCAGAAGCTGATGTCCTCCATCGGGCTGCCCTTCGGGTTCAGGACCGTCGACGAGGTCATGAGGTTCATGACGGTCGCATGGGAGTACGAAGGGAAGGGCGTGTTCTCCAACTGGAAGCGCTACCTCGACTCCCAGATCATGCAGAAGATCCTGCCCAAGGTCCACGGGAACGCATCGATCAGGAGATGCCTCGAGGACATGAAGGCGTTCTGCTCGGACAACGGATACCCGAGGTCGTCCGACAAGCTCGACCGCATGCTGAAGGTCCTGGAAAGCCAGAGATATGTCTCGTTCAACAGCTGACGGATCCAGAGCCTCCATCCTGGCGCTCCGCTTCATCGATGAGGGTCGCATCGTAGCCACGCTGAAGCTCGCATCCCAGCCTTCGCCGTCCCGCCCGTTGGACCTGACGAGGCTGCCCGGATTCATCGACCCCCAAGGCACATCGGGCATAGGGAGCATCGCCGAGGAGTCCGGGATCGATTCGGAATCGCCCGTGCAGATCTACCTCGGGGCGGATGCCGGGATCCGGCCGATCCTCCTCCTGGAGGAGACGGACTACGAGCTCGAACTCGTCGCATCGGACGGATGCGCGATAGAGCATGCGTTCTCCGACCTGGTCGAGAACAGCGATTCCCTCGCGTTGAAGAAGATGCTGCTCAGCCTGCCGGGATCGGACGTCTACACCCTGAACTTCAGGAGCTTCGTCGGCAATTCGGACTTCGACATCACCGTCGGCGGCAGGAAGCTGACAATCCCCTTCGAGGTCCGCTCCAAGAAGCTCCGCTACCGCACGGACTACCCGCGCATGATGCAGGACGTCGCCGACTTCTCCACGTCCCTCCTGCTGCAGATGAGGTCGCCCGTATACAGGCGGTACGACCTCTCGGACGGCTCCGGCAGGTCGAGGTACGAGGAGTTCATGATCCTGGACTACGTGTTCGGGACCCTCGACCTCGTGGGCTCGTACGGATGCGTGAAGAACAGCAGGCACCGCGAGCTGGAGAACTTCTCCCATCCCGTGCCGGCCAGCCTCTCCGGGCGCATCGACCCCTCCAACCTCCTCAGGATGGTCTCCGCGGACAACCTCGTCCTGGCCGAGGGCGGCCCCATAGCCGGCCGCTACGCCCCCATCACCGTCTACGAGGACAGGTCCCGCGTCACCTTCGACACCCCGGAGAACAGGCTTGTCAAGGATGTCCTGCTGACGGTCCAGCGCATGGTCGACCTCCTGTCCGAACATAAGGGCGGGTGCTCCGACTACGTCTCCAGGAGGCTCGGGGAGATGAAGGGGGAGATAGACCGCATCGCGGAGGACGGATGGCTCAAGGAGGTGGGCGACCTGACCCGCATCCCTTCGGAATCCGCGGTCCTCGAGAGGAGGCCGGGATACTCCGACATGTTCGCAGTCCACCGCATCCTCGGCATGAACGTCCTCTTCAGCGACGACTACAAGGGCCTCCTGGAGGGGCGCGGGAGCAGGATCCACCAGGTCTACGAGTACTGGTGCTACACCCGCCTGTTCAGATGCCTCTGGCGCATGTCCGAGAACAAACCCGATCCGCCGCTGATACCCGTGGACAACAGGTGGACGGTATCCATGAGGCGCGGGAAGGACGGCGTGAGGTTCCTCATACCCGGTACCCTCCCGATGACGGCCACCCTGTACTACAACAAGGAGTTCTCGAGGGACGACGAGAGGTTCACATCGTATTCGCTCAGGCTCAGGCCCGACTTCGTGCTGATCATCGGCATCGGAGGACACCCGGGGACGTTCATCATCAACTTCGATGCCAAGTACAAGGTCAAGCGCGACTCCTCGAACTGCGTCATCAGCGACGCCGAGATGAGCACGGACTGCTGGGAGTACGACATCTACAAGATGCACACCTACCGCGACGCCCTGCTCCACAGCTACGGATCGTACGTGATGTATCCCGGGAGCTCGGAGGAGAGGTACATCAAGCCGGTCAAGAGGACGGGGGACGTGCTCCCGTCCGTGGGGGCGGTCCCCCTGGTCCCCGGGTCCGATGACGACGGCGACCTGGAGAAGCTCCTGCGCGCGATATTCGACGACATCGCGACATTCTCCGCGGGCGAATTCACCCTGGAGGATTGAGGAACAGAAGAGAAGGGGTTGGGCCCCGGGTCCCCCCGGGGCGTTGTAGTTTCAGATG
>CAVIUM010000143.1:0-3870 GCA_963645865.1 Lachnospiraceae bacterium | reverse complement strand
CTGTCTTATTGATTTCACGAATGTCCAGTTGTTCATCCATTGAGCCGAATATCGCTTGTGTTTCATCGATAACCCCTTTATCGGCGTTGACAAGTGCGAGAACTAAGCTCGTTGCCATAACTGTCTTGCCTGTTCCTGCAGAACCTCTGATGATGAACGTACCTTTCTTCCCTTCACCTAAAACTTTGAAAATGTTGTCCAAAACTTCGCGCTGAATAGTCATCTGTTCAGGAGTTAACGCTGTATATGGGGAATATTTGAAAATCGCCGAGTTACAGACGTCGTCGTATTCATTATCTGCCAACCCCTGATTCTTCAATTCTTTCCATATCCTCGGCAACATCGCGACATAGAAGTCACGCATGAAGTAATCATGACTGGCGGATTGACCGGCGTTACGATTCTGAAGCTTAAACTTACCATCCGCACTGTATAAGCGGATCAAAGACTGCTCCATATCCAACGTGGCAGACTTATTAGCCTGATTATCGAAGACCACGTGCACATCTTTCAGCGTTCTCCGAGCCTTGTTGTTCTGATGGTTCTTCATACGAACTTGAACGTTGCAGGTCTCCCCTATGTACGCTTCCTTCTCATTGGTAATTATGTAAACAACAGGCCAATCATGTCCTTTTACAACATTGTCCAATTCATCACAGGCGTTTTTAAAATCGAATTTCACGATAGACACAGAACGTTCAAAATCAACTATTTCGGTTGATGTTATTGCTACTCCGCCGCCCTCACCGTCTTTTTCACTCATCTCTCATCCCTCGCAACATCTCTGCTATGCTGTCCAACTGCTCTTTTATTGATTCCCAATCGCCGTTGAGATTCAATGTCCTGAAATGTATCGTCGCCCCATCTAATGAAACGGACTCGTTGATGTTCTGTCCGCCCGGATAGGCGTACAGCAGCATCCCCTCCGTGTCATCCGATTCATGGCCGTATTTCCAGTTGCCCACGTACGCCTTGATCTGATAGATGTTGGGCGAATGGTATCTCCAGATCCCCAGGTTCTTCTTGAGGACCGTCTTGTAGCACTTGGTGTCGATTATCAGAGTCTTCTTCTTGGAGCGCAGGAGCACGTCCATCTCCATGACTGGCAGGAGCGATGACTGAACATCGCCCGTATGCCATTTCAACAGACGTTTGGTATCGTAAATTCCGCGATGCTCCACGTCGAAATACCCTCTCACGAACTCCTCGTAGAGCGCATGCTCCTTCTCATCGCTGATGAATCCCGTCATCGCGCGGCACCCCTCGTCTTCGGACGGGATCGTGCAGTCCGCGATCAGTCTGCAGGCGTTGAGCGCCGTGATATAATCGCGGTCGTGACCTGCGTACGAAACCTTCCTCCAATCGATCTCGTCGAATTCGATGTGCCCCGGATCCTCCATGCGCCGATACGTGGTGCCCAGCATCTTGACGACATCGCGACTCAGCCTCGACTTCGACAGGAGCATTTCCATGGTGGAGCGTATGACCTTGTTCTCGTAGGTGCGGTGGTCGAACAGCTCGAAATCGCAGGCGAGCCTGTTCTGCGGAATGGCTCCGGAACGGATCGATCCCCTGATGTCTATCCTCCCGTGGGGATACGAGGTGATCTCGGAATGCTGCGTGTATCCGCGCACCATCCCCCTGCGGATCACCGAATCCATGCAACGGGATAGGATGGCCGCCAGCACGTTAAGGTGGTTGTCGAATGCCTCCGCTCCTTCGGTCAATGCCTCGTCCGGACGGATCCTGGACGCGTAGGCCAGGAGATAGTAGATGTTGGCGGGAGCGATGATGCTCATCTGCAGCATTCCCTCAACTTGATCTCCCATTCTTCCAGAGTCTTCCGGTCGTCGAACCAGTATTCCTCCAGAAGAGGAACGATATCGGTCTCGACGACCTCCTCCGCAGACCCTCCTCCGATGAAGAAGCTGTGACCTATCGCGTATCCCGGCCCCAGGGAGCGACTGTCGCATATCTCCCCGTTCAACGCTTTCACCGTCTCGATGAGCGCCCTCATCCTCTCATCGTCGGTCCCGACGCGGTCCAGGTTCGGACGGACGTCGATGAACGAGAACCTCCTCCTCAACGCGAAGTCCATGATCGCAAGGCTACGGTCGGCGGTGTTCATGGTCCCGATGATGTAGACGTTCTCCGGAATTGAGAAACCCCTGCCGCCGTACATTAGCTTCACGACATCCCCGCGATGGGATGCCTCGATCAGCATCATGACCTCGCCGAAGATCCTGCTGATGTTCCCGCGGTTGATCTCGTCGATGATGAAGAAGTACTCCCGGTCGGGATCCTCGCGGGCCCTGTCGCAGAATTCCAGAAATATCCCGTCGCGGAGCTCGAAGCCTCCCCCGTCCGCAGGATGCAAACCGATGAGGAACTCCTCATAGCCGTAATTCTGATGGAACTGAATGGTCTCGACACGGGTCTGATCCTTCTCCCCCATGATCGAGAATGCCAGGCGCTTGGCCATGAACGTCTTCCCAACACCGGGAGGCCCCTGGAGGATGATCGCCTTCTTCTTTGTGAGACGGGAGATCATCAAGTCGTATTCCGCTTCGGAGACGAACACCTCGTCGAGGAAATCTTCTTTCGAATAGGCCTTATTGGTCACTGGCGTCTCTTCAGTTATTATTCCCAACTCCAACAACGCTTCTCTGAGTTCAGGACGAATGCTCCATGCGAAAGATCCGCTGACTCCTGGCTCCGGATATGAGCCTTCAAAAGGAATGGCCCACCAGTTATTTCCTGAGGAAGAAAGGGGACAACCGATCGCATCGTGGACATTCTTCCCGATTTTGGACCCCCGATTCTTGTATCCATTCACTTCGCCTCCATAACGTTCGGAAATCTGCTTACATGTCACAGGTCCGTTGAAGGAACTCATCTGCCTCATCAACTCCAAGGCGTATTCCGGAAACACGTTGGGGTCGGACACCAAGATCTTCCATTGCTCCTTCGATAACCCGGGGGAATAGTCCTTCCATGAATCACCATACACCCAGACTTCTGCGGATAGCTCTAAGAATGAACCATATCCCCAGCTCGAAAGATTCTGCTTCAAACCCTCTCTCAAATCCAGATATCCACGACCATCGAACTTCGGCGACGCTTCAAAACCGTACTTTTCAGACAGATGGCGCCTCATCTTATCGTCCAATGTGGGGAACGTTATCGGATCCGTCCAAAACAATGCCACGGATAACTTCGGCCCATCTATTCCTTTGACGGCGATTAGTCTGTCGAACAATTCTGTGAATTTCTCCTCGTCCAACCCATTATCATTCATCGATTCGATGAAATCGAGCATGTTCCAGGCCAATGGTGTAAATTCAGGCGTTTTCTTGGTACAGAAATGGTGCAAATGAATCAATAATGGTATGCCATCGTAATCTGCGGGTACATCGGCATTCAGATTCAGATGCTCCTTAAACCGTGCATACGTGGCATCCCTGTTGCCACGATCCAGCGTAAGAGCCACGGACACTATTGAGAACGGATCGATACCACTGTTGAATCCAGCTCTCACTTTCGATTCAGAGAAACAGCGGTCCACGATTGCCTTCAAAGCGTCTTGGTCATCCTTGCAGTCATCGAGCGCGGAGAACAGCTCTTTGTGAAATTGGACCCAGGTGAACCTGCCCATGTAATCGCCCCTTGGACCTCTTCGAGGCCTCGTCAGAGCCAGAATGTCTAACATCGTCTTAAATACTAAGGTCATCAGACAATCGAATCAACATATTGTGAGACATCCAACGATGCATCCATGGGAAAAGCCTGCCGGCCGGACGGGAACGATGCGGAAATGGAGCCGCCTGAGGGATTTGAACCCCCGGCCTGCTGATTACAAGTCAGCCGCTA
>CAVIUM010000142.1:0-3883 GCA_963645865.1 Lachnospiraceae bacterium | reverse complement strand
CTATACAATACAAATTTGTATACTTGTACAAATCTGATGAATACGACCTCGGATGGAATCGAGACGTGGGGATCGCATCATCCATGACCCGACTCCGATCCTCCGTCCGCTCACGTCCCTCGATCGATGGGGGGACGGGGGACCGCTCCGGACCCTCGTGGGAAGGGTACGATAAGTATGGTCCCCCGATGGATGCGGGGTCCTGGGACCCCGAGAAGTTTGCTGTTCAGGTTATGGGGATGTGACGGGGCCCGGAGGCCCCAGGGTTTGCTGTTCAGGTTTCTCGATCCGCGATGTTCGCGCTCAGGACCTCATGAGCCTGAGCGCGACGATGACGGCCATTATGACGACGAGGATCACCAGGACGATCAGCAGGATCTCGGTGATGGTCAGTCCCTCGACCTTCTTCTCGGGCTCGACGGGGTCCACGTATCCGGACTTCTCGATACCGGTGAGCTGGAGGAAGACTCCGCCCTTGTCGCCGCTGAGGCTGACGCTCATTCCGCTGACGGATGCGGTGACGTCTCCGCTGTCGACGAGCGCCAGCTTCGCGGTTCCGCTGTATCCGTTCTTCAGAGTGTAGGTGACGGTGTGGGAGCCGGCCATGAGACCCTTGGCGAAGTAGACTTCGCCATAGGCCTGGTCGACGCCGTGGAACATGAGGTTCCCGTCGATCGCGAGGTTCTCGATTCCCGCCTCGGCGAGGACGTACAGGTTGTAGATCTCGTAGTCGATGGACGCGGTGACCTTGTCGCACTTGGAGGCGCCGATCTTCTCGTCGGTGACCGGCGTGCCGTCGGTCTTGGTCCAGCCATCGAACTCCCCGTTGTCGACCATGACGTTGTCCACGTCGGCGATCTTGTAAACGCCGGTCCTGTCGTAGACGGTCATCCACTCCTTGTTCTCCACATAGTACGTGGTGGACTTGAGGACGCCGTTGACCTTGAAGGACTCGAGGGTGGCGTCGGAGATGGAGGCCCCGGTCTTGACGAAGGCGACGGAGACGTTGTTGATCGCTCCGGAGACCATGGCTTCGGCGCCCGTAGTGGGCTTCATGACATCGCCGGAGGCGAGTCCGATGTACAGGTATGCGTTGACCTTGAAGGTCCCGGCGGCCCTGCTCTCGGTGGCATCGGCGACGGTCAGGGTCCCCTTGACGGTGACGACTCCGGCGACGCTGATGGTCTGCTCGTTGGCCACGGCGACGGTCCCCTCGATGGTCAGCTTGCCGTTGAGGCTGGTGACCGTGGAGGAGGATGCCAGGGTGGCTCCGGACGCGACGGTCACATCGACCGCGGAGGTGTTGATGTGCACGGTCCCGGCGGAGACCTTGAAGGAGGCCTTCTCGGATCCGGCGACGACCTTGGCGACGGACGCGACGACCATGACCCCGTCGGAGCCGATGGAGACGGGTGCGGCGACGTTGGCGACGGTGATCGCGGAATCGGCTGCCTTGACGTCTCCGGAGATCCTCCCGGTCTCGAATTTCAGCTCGGCCTTGTCCAGGGTGATGGAAGCGACGGTGAGGTCGCCGTATACGGTGACGGTCTTCGGAGCGGATACGGTCCCGACGAAGGAGGCGTCCCCTGCGGTGACCTTCCCGTACACATCGACGGAGGTCGCGGCGGTCGTGGAGGCGGTCTCGAGGGTGGTGACGTAGTTGTACACTCCCTGGTCGTCGGTGAGCGTGAAGTACGCTCCCGGGATCTTGTAGTAGTCGTATTTCAGGTCGGCCATGGACATGAAGGCACCGGAGACGACGATCGCCGCCTTCTTGGCCAGCCTGTCCGCGGCGACATCGAACTCCACGCCGTCGGCGGTCTGGATCCTCTCGGCGGTCTTCAGGACGCCGATAACGTTGATGGTGACGCCTGCTCCGACCTTGAGGTACTTGGAGTTGGGTACGTTGAGAATGACCCCTTCCTTGACGGTGATGTCCTTGGAGAGGAGAACGGTATCCCTGTCGATGGTGACCACATCGCCGGACTGGGCCTCGCTCAGCGCGGTGTACAGGTTGGTGTACTTCGACGAGACGTCGCCGATGACGGAGACGTCCGACGTGATGGTCGCGCTGTTGTTCTTCTTGTTGTTGAACACGAGGGTCCCCATGACGTCGATGCTGACGCTCTTCACGGAGGCTCCGTCCTCGACGGTGACGACGACGTCGGCGTCCTCGGAGGACCCGATGGTGATGCTGCCGGTCCCCTTGACGGTCGTCCCGGCGGGGATGGTCAGATCCTGGGAGACGGGGATCGATCCGTAGATCTCGATCGTCTTGGCTCCGGAATCCAGAGCGGCCCTCAGGGTGGTGTAGTTGCAGACAGAAGTGGTGCCGATCTTGCTCTCGTACATGGCGGCGCTGATCCCTGCGGTGAGCTTCTTGGAGCTCAGGAGTTGGACCATTCCGGAGACATTGATCATTCCCTTGGAGACGACCTCCGAACCCACCTCTGTGGCGGTGAGAGTTCCCGAAACGGACATCTCGCCATCGGCCTCGAGGGTCAGACTGACGTTCTTCCCGAGGACGAGGTCCCCGACGACGGTCAGGTACGGTCCGGAAGCGGAGATGCTGGCTTTCGCAAGCATCCCGATTTCGGCGGTCTCGTCGGCCTCGACGGAGACGGTTCCGGCGAGGTCCATGTAGTTCTCGTAGTAGGTCGTGCCATCGTAGGTGTAGGACGAGACGACCTCGGTGATGACGAGCCCCTTTACCACGGTCTTGCTGGCGGGAGTGAATTCCACCTTGTTGATGGTGTTCTGATCCCCCGTCCCGGAACCGACCTTCAGGTTCGAAGTGAACATCAGCCCTTCGTCGGTGACGGTGACCTTCTTATCATCCCCGGACACGGAGTAGACCTGGAAGGTGGCTCCATTGCCGGCCATCTTGACGGTCAATTCTCCTCCGAGGACCGCTCCATCGAGGATGACGGTCCCCTTGTTGGTGATGGTCACTCCGCTGATCGTGGACTTGACGACGATCTCGGCCTCGGACTCGATGGTCAGGCCGGCCGAGACGCTGAATTTCGATTCTTTGGCATCGTCGATGAGGATCGATCCACCCGACTTGACGGTGACTCTGCCCGTTGCCTCGATAGTAAATGTTCCGTTGGACTCGATGGCTCCGGAGACGTCGACGCCCTGGGCCTTCTCGACAAGGAGGGTTCCTTCCTCCTCGACGATGATCTTCCCGGCGACGACCATGGAGGCGACCGCACTGTTGATCTTGAGGGTCGCACCCTTCTTGATGGTGAGCACGACGCCCTCGTCGACCTGGAATCCTCCCTCGACGGTGACGGTGACCCCGCTCCAGATATCAATCGACTTGATGATGGAGACGTTCTCGAGCTGTCCGTAGGTTTTGTTGTACGTGATGTCCCCGTCGACCTTCTGCTGTCCCTGGGCCTGGCTCAGGTCGATCGTCCCATCTCCGGTGATGGAGACCTTCTGGTCTATCTGTGATCCGGCGAATGCCTTGAAGGTGGCCTTCTCGCCCACGGTGACAGTCCTCTTGGTGTCGCTGTCGCTGGATTTCAGGGTTCCATACAGGTTGAAGGTGTTCTTCTCGGTATTCTGGAGCGAGACGTCGCCAGCAAGGGTCAGGGTGACCCCGCTGTTGACGGTGAGGTTCAGGAACTCGATGTCTTTTGATTGGTTGGCCCCGGTCAGGGTGAGGTCCCCGGTGATCTTTCCAGACAGGACGCTCGTCACTGCTTGGTCACCGTTCTTGAGGCTTCCCTGGATCTTCTCGGCGGTGAGAGTCGATGCGCCCTCCTTGGCGGAAACAATCGTGAAGTTCCCAGTCACAACGTCCTCGGTGTACCAGGCGGTCTTGGAATTGCCTGCGTCCTTGATGCCTCCGTTCTTGATTGTCCCTCCATTAACA
>CAVIUM010000141.1:0-3900 GCA_963645865.1 Lachnospiraceae bacterium | reverse complement strand
GCATCCGGCAGCTCATACTACGTCGCGGTCGGTTCCACTGTCACCATAAATTCGGATGACAACGTGAAGGTCAACGGCGTATCGTCCGGATACGGACTGTCATTCGACGGAATCAATGCCAAAGTCACCGGGACGATCACCGTCTCCGGGACAATCTATGTGACGATGGCAGGGGCCGAGTCAGGAGATTCATGCCCCGATGCCAAGATCATCGCCATCGAGTCCAATTCCACCAAACGTTTCGGCACATCGAGCAGCCCGCTCAACTCCCTTGTCGCCGATTACGACAGCATCCGCGCGGATGCCACATACTACGTGTTCGTCGGCGGCCATGTTTGCATCTGGACGGACGAGAAGAAGTCCGATTCGCCGTACATCGAGTCGGACGATCCGCAGGCTGTCGGAGTCAGCAACGCCGCCATAAACAGCAATGTCCGCGCCGCAGTCTCTTCCACGTACAAGTTCATCGATGCCGACGGCACCGTGAGCAAGACGTTCACGATCATAGGCGTTGAACTCCCCAACGGCACTTCGAGCCAGCCGTTGTACAGTCTCCCGACCAGCGACGCTTGCACGCTCTTATCGGGGAACGACACCATCAATTACTACGTCAAATACGGGACGGAAATCGAGATCACAGGCTCATGCTACGACACCTTGAGCTCCGACGGCATCAGCCATCAGCCTAGGGCAATCACATCATCCGGCCTGACCACGGCCAAGTGCGAGACACACGGGACCGACGTGGGGAAGATCTACGGGACCCTGACCGATACCGTCAAGATCCAGTTCGACGAGTGGGGCAGGACCATCACCACGTCCAACGGATTCACCGTGTTCATCCCTTACACCATCTACATCTACTGCGTCTACGACCCCGTGGAGTCGATAACGATATCCGGACCGACAACCAACGTCGTTACCGGAGTCATCGGGCTTGAAACCGCCATAACGCCCTCTTCCGCGAATCCGAATGTCGAATGGACCATTGAATCCGGAGATTCCGTGATAAGATTGGACGTGGCCGGAACAGGCAAGGTCAACGTCAAGGGGCTGGCCGCAGGAACGGCGACGGTCAAGGCAACTTCCGTCGAGGATTCGTCGAAATACGCCACGTATCAGATCACCGTGAGCACCATCGGGTCCAACGGGACTTCCGGAGGCTCCGGGACGCAATCTGACCCTTACATATTCCAGTTCACAGCCGGACAGAAGTATTCCGTCAGTATCAACCCGGTCATCAGTTCGACCAAATACTACGCAATCGGGAGTACCGTGTACATTCCGGGAATGACGTTCTCCACCGCATCCAAGGGGAGCACCGATAGTCTACCGACCGACGGATTCGGCGGAGTCCAGATGGAATCATTGAAAATCGAAGGAACGCCCACCACGTCCGGAGAATGGTTGATAAAAGCGGATAATCTCTTTGCAGCACAGGATGTCGCATCGTATTACCGTATCATCGTCACCGGCGGATTCGATCCTGTCAAGGTCACTTCAATCACCATCGACGGTCCGGATATGCTCCCCATCGGAGAGTTCGTCACATGGACGGCAACGGCATCCCCCGACAATGCGGACTTCAAGGGCATCCAGTGGACCGTCACCGGGAAGATTGTAAGCAACAACATCTGGACCACGGACACCGACAACGGCGGGATATGCGAGCTCTTCGGGACCTTGGAGGGACCGATCACTATAACGGCAACAGCCAAGGACGGTTCGGGAGTGACCGCTACCAAAACGATCACGTCAACCAGTGTCCGCACATACACGCTGTCTTTCGATTCCAACGGCGGAAGCGGAGCCCCCGAATCCATGACAGGGGCCAGCATCGCCGACACCTATCCATTCACGATCCCCGCTACCATTCCGTCTAAACAGGGCCATACGTTCCTCGGCTGGTCCATCTCCAAGACGGCGACGCAGGCGACCTACAACGCCGGCGATTCATACACCGCCAAGAGCACCGACGAGACCCTGTACGCGGTATGGAAGACCATAACATACGATTTCACGCTGAACTACAGCGCAGTCGGAGCGTCCAACGTCCCCGACTCGGAGACCGTCACCGACACTTCAAAGGAAGATCATCCGTTCACCGTCAGCTCCAACACGCCAGCCAAGGAAGGATACGTCTTCAAGGGCTGGTCCACGACCAACGGCAGCATCGTTGCGACCTATAACGCCGGAGATAAGATAACGGTCTCCGCCGATGAACCGAAGACCCTCTTTGCGGTATGGGAGCAGTGCATCCGCATCACCTCTTATCCGTCGGCCACGGGCATTGTCGGCGACTTGTACTCCTACGATGTCACGACGAACATCAGCGGTTGCACGATCACCGTAGAGGGCCCTTCATGGTTGAAAGAGAACCATGCGAAGGTTTACGGGACCCCCACGGCCGCAGACACCTACGAGATCACAATAACCGCATCCAAGACCGGATGCGTCAGCGACGTTCAGAAATTCACCCTGAACGTCTACTCCGACACGATATTCACTTCCGGACCGTCCGCGGCTGGGATTTTCGCCTATGTGAGTTGATACCGTGGACCAGAAAAGCAAGCACCTCATTGCGGCCATGACCCTGATCATGGTCATGCTGGCGGTCCCGTTCATGCTCCCGTCGGAGGACTCCGACGGGGCATCCACCGTCGGGACCGTCACTTTCGACCCCAACTTCCCGTCGGATGCCACGTCCAAAGTCGGAACGGCCAAGGCGATAGCGTTCATCCCTGACAACACAATTGAGCTCCCGACCAAGATCTTCTCCTGCGGGAACTACATCCTGACAGGATGGGGAACGTCCAAGGCCGGAGGCGTGACCTACTCCGCCGGAGGGGATTACGCCGTCAAGACGGGGACCGCCACGTTGTACGCGCAGTGGACATCAATCCGCACGAACACGGGCCTCAACTTCCTCGACTCGAACGCTCCGAGCACGTTAACCGTTGGCCAGTCATACACGTATCAGCCAGTTGTAAATGGCAACTTCAAAGACGCTATGTGGGCCTGCTACTCGGAGGCCCAAAGTGATCACGGTACTGCCGTGCTGTCATGTCCTTCATGGCTTAGCATAAGCTATAATATGAAGACGGAAACCGCGACTTGCACGGGTTCTCCGAGCTTGCCCGGAAACTACTATGTCGATATCGAGTTGAAATCTGGCGGGTCATCGGCCTACATTTTCTGGACGATCAACGTCCCGTCGGAGACCGACAGCAGCTACACCATATCCTACGATCTCAACGGCGGCACCGGCTCCACGCCTTCAAGCACCACGGGGACCTATGCCCAATCCGTCATCCTTTCAAGGGGGTTCGTCGGTTCCACCGAGATCACCAAGTCCGGCTTTACTCTCGGAGGATGGGACATTGAAGACCAGTTCGGCACCCTCTCGACATACCCGCTGGGTTCGCAGTACGGATTGTACAAAAACGTGACCGCCAAGGCCCATTGGGTATCCAATCCCAATGTGATCGTTTTCAGCATGGACGGCGGCTCTCTGGCCAACGTCGAGGCCTATGTCACGGACACGGGCGAATACTATTCGCTCCCGTCCAGCAGCAATGCCCTCAAGGACGGTTGCACCCTGATCGGATGGCACGTGACGGGGGATTCCCAAGCGGTCTATGCTCCGGGATACCTCATGAAGGTATCCGGTTCCGTCAAGCTGGAAGCCCATTACGCCACGCAGTCCGAGCTCTCGTCTTTGAAGAAGGTCACTTACAACTACTGCAACGGCTCCGGCCCGGTCTCGTCCCAGCTTATCGAGTCCGAAGGATCCGTCTATCTGCCGGAGGCCGGATGCGAGCGCAGCGGATACTCCTTTGTCGGATGGTCCCTGAAAGACGGCGGCGACGTGATCAACACGCTCTCTTATGAGATCGCATC
>CAVIUM010000140.1:0-4015 GCA_963645865.1 Lachnospiraceae bacterium | reverse complement strand
AAACTTCATTCCTTCGCGACTGCCTCCCCTTCTTCGAAAGGAGGATGGCACGCGGATATATTAACTGCTAGATGTAATGTTTGTAATGAAAATAATCTTTGTAATCCACCACTCGCGCGGTAAGAATAACTACGGGTCAGGCCAATGCGCGTGCGATGACAAGAGTATCCCCATCCATCCTATCCGCAGACTTCTCGAAGCTCGGCGACGAGGTAGCCAGGGTCGACAGGGCCGGGGCCGACTGGATCCATCTGGACGTGATGGACGGGATGTTCGTCCCCAACATAACTTTTGGACCTCCGGTCGTGAAGGCGGTCAGAGGGTACTCCGAGAAATTCTTCGACGCCCACCTGATGATCGAGGACCCCATCAGGTACGTGGACTCCTTCGCCGACGCCGGGTGCGACGCCATCACGGTGCACTGCGAGGCCGACGGGGATATAACGGGCGCCATCGGGAGGATCAAGGCCAGGGGATTGAAGGCAGGGATATCCGTCAATCCGGAGACGCCGGTCGAGAGGATCGATCCGTACCTCCCGCTCGTCGATATCGTTCTGGTAATGACCGTCCATCCCGGGTTCGGGGGGCAGTCCTTCATATCCGACTGCGTCCCCAAGATAACGTACGCGTCCGAGTGGGCGAAGAAGCACAACCCCGCCCTGGAGATATCCGTGGACGGCGGCGTGAACGACGAGACCGCCAGGGTATGCGTGGAGGCCGGCGTGACGGTCCTCGTTGCAGGCTCGTTCCTGTTCAAGAAGGCCGACATGGCGCCGACCATAGAGGCCTGGCACGCCCTCGGACCCGACGCGGGGTGCCGAGATGGGAGTAAACCTATCCCCCATAGTCGAGGCGCGCCCGATCGAGCTGTCCGACCTCCGCGGGAAGACCATCGCCGTCGACGCGTACAACACGATCTTCCAGTTCCTTTCAATCATCAGGCAGGCGGACGGGAGGCCGCTCTGCGACGAGCAGGGCAGGACCACGTCCCATCTGTCCGGATTATTGTACCGTACCGCCAATCTGATCGAGAACGGCATAGAGCCGTCCTTCGTCTTCGACGGGAAGCCCAGCGAACTGAAGGCCGGGACCATCGAGGAGCGCATAGCCCGCAGGGAGAAGGCCAAGGAGGAGTACGAGCAGGCCCTGGCCGAGGGGGACATGAAGAAGGCGTTCTCGAAAGCGCAGCAGACCTCCAGGATGACCCCGGAGATCCTCGCCACCTCCAAGGAGCTCCTGACGCTGATGGGGATCCCCGTGGTCCAAGCGCCCAGCGATGGGGAGGCCCAGGGCGCGTACATGTGCATGAAGGGCGACGTGTACGCCTCCGCTTCGCAGGATTTCGATTCCCTGCTGTTCGGGGCCCCGCTCCTCGTCAGGAACCTCACGATCACCGGCAGGAGGAAGATGCCCGGCAAGAACGTCTACAGGACGGTCATGCCGGAGATCGTCGACTCCCGGCAGATGCTGACCGATCTCGGGATCACGAGGGAGCAGCTGGTGGACGCCTGCATCATGATCGGCACCGACTTCAACCCCGGTGTACAGGGCATCGGTCCCAAGAAGGGTCTGAAGCTGATCCAGAAGCACGGGACCCTGGAGAAGGTCATCGAAGCGAACGGTTACGACATCCCCGGCTACGAGGATGTTCGGGAGATATTCCTGAACGGCCCCAAGTCGGACGATTACGCCGTCAAGCAGGGAACGATGGACCGCGACGGCGTCCTGGACATGATGACCGGCTACGGGTTCTCCGAGGACCGCATCAGGATCGTCCTGGACAAGATCGAAGCGTCCCGCAAGGCGGAATCCGACAGGAGGAAGCAGAGGTCGCTGGATTCCTGGTTCTGATCAGGCTCTGATGGCGAGCTTCGAGATGCAGCATCCCTCGGCGTACATGCGGCTGTAGATGTCGCGGCATCTCTTGTAGGAGCGGAACCTCTTCTCGGCGCTCTCCACATCGCCGTACACCTTCCAGCATCCGATGCACCTGCAGCACATGCCCTTGTTCTCGATGTAGCCCTTGACGTCCTCCATCGGGTAGTCGAGGAACACCCCGACCTCGGGAGGGCAGGAGGGGCACCTGGAGAACCTCTCGGTCAGCTGAGCGACCATGGTCACGGCGTCGGATGCGTCGTAGCCGTATCCGGAGAGGAACAGCGACGTCTCCGGCTCGGACAGGCGCTCGGAGAGCTGCCTGGGGCGGTAGACGTAGATCAGGCTCCCGGTGTCATCGGAATCGATGACGGCGACCCTCACCCCGCGGGGCATGAGCATAAGCCTCAGGTCGTGGAGCTGGGAACGGATACCATCGAGGTCGGATTCCACCCTGAACATGCTCCCGCACTTCAGGCCCGCCAGAGTCGGCGAACAATGGCGGACTACGCGCTCCTGCAGATCGGGTACGGAGGTTTCCGTCCGCCCGGTGCATGTCTCTAGGCCCGGACGGACCGGCTCATGGATCTCTGTGTTGTCGGAAAGTCCTCTTCCGCAGTTGGCGTTGGCGTCTCTATCCGACCTCATGGTGATTAGGACATCCTAAACTGCGTATATAAGGTTTAGGCCAGCCTAATGATATTTCGCCGGGCTTAACTCCGGCGAGGGGATATCTATCATCGGAACGATGGGGAGGGCATGACCCGCTTCGCGGACGCGCACTGCCATCCGACGGACATGACCTCGCACTATCCCGATTACGGTGATGCGGGGCTGGTGCTCGCATGCTCCTCCGCTCCGGAGGACTGGGATGCGCTGGCGCGCATCCCCGACGGGAGGATGACCAGGTTCTACGGCGTGCATCCTTGGAGGGCTATCGAATGGGGATCCAACGAGGACAGGCTCAGATCGTTCCTCGAGAACGACCCGGAGGCGGGCGTGGGGGAGATCGGGATGGATTCCTCCAGGGACGTACCGGGTCAGAGGGAGGCGTTCGTCTCCCAGTTGGATATCGCGATGGAGTACGGCAGGCCGGCGCAGGTCCACGACGTTGGGTGCGAGAAGGATATCCTGGACATCCTGAGGGTGAGGAGGCCGGACGTTCCGATCGTAATGCACGCGTTCTCCTCGGAGAGCTATTCGAAGCCCTTCGCCGAGCTGGGATGCTACCTGTCGGTGAATCCCCGCATCCTCAGACGCTCGGATGCGCGCATCGCGCGCCTGATGGATTCCATTCCCAAGGACAGGCTCCTGCTGGAATCCGACCATCCGTTCGCGCCAGAGGTGTTTTCTGGGATGAGGGGTTTCGCGGAGAGGCTGTCGGAGGCCTGCGGCGTCCCTGCGGACGAGCTGCTGAACCTCTCATACGACAACGCGAGGAGGATCGTCGGATGAACGGAATGTCCGAGAGGACCGGGCTCCTGATAGGGGACGGCGGTATCGAGAGGATCGCGAACGCTTCCGCCATAGTGGTGGGCAACGGGGCCGTCGGAGGATACGCGCTGGAGGGTCTCGTGAGGGCGGGGTTCGGGAGGATCCGCACCGTCGACGGGGATGTGTTCCAGGAGAGCAACCTCAACCGTCAGATCCTCGCCACGAAGGATACGATCGGAAGGCCGAAGGCCGTTGTGGCCTGCGAGAGGGCCAGGTCGATCAACCCGGACATCGACATCGAATGCCTCCAGCTCCATGTGGACGATGAGACGATCCCGACGATACTGGACGGGGACTTCGATGTTCTGATAGATGCCATCGACACCGTCAGATGCAAGATCTCGCTCCTGAGGGCCGCTTCGGAGAAGGGCATCAGGACATTCTCGTCGATGGGTGCCGCGCTCCACACGGATACGAAGACCATCCGCGTCGCCCCGATAATGGAATCGAGGGTGTGCCCGGTGGCGGCCGCCGTGAGGAAAGGGCTCAGAGGGTACGACACGTCGATGATGACCTGCGTCTACAACGAGGAGCCGCCGATAAAGGTGGACGGAGGGAGGGACGAGCACGGGAAGTCCGTGCTCGGTTCCATGCCGACTGTCCCCGCGGTGACCGGGATGACCCTCGCGAACGAAGCGATACGGTA
>CAVIUM010000139.1:0-4044 GCA_963645865.1 Lachnospiraceae bacterium | reverse complement strand
TCCTCATCGGTCACGATCCTGCCCTTCTCGTACTCGAACGTGTCGTAGACGCATCTGATCCTCAATCCAGAACGGTTGGTCGTCGAACCTATGAGATTCACGACGATGTTCAGGTCCTCCAGCGGTATCCCTCTCCATGACATGCTGATGTACGAGAACATCCTGTGCTCGATCTTGTTCCACTTGGATGTCCCCGGCGGGAAGTGCATCACATGGAAGCTCAGGCCGGTGTAATCGGCCAGGTTCTGCAGCTCGTATTTCCACAGACGGAGGCGCGTCCCGTTGCTCCCTCCCCCGTCCGCGGTGATGAAAACGTCCTTGGCATCGGGATAGAGGTCCCTCCCCATGGTGAACCACCAGGAACTGATGCTCTCGACGGCGAACTGGCCCGTATCTGCCGAGACGCCGACGTTCACGAATCCCTCGTTCTTCCCGATGTCGTAGATCCCGTACGGGACCGCGTGCCCCGCATCCGTGACGAAATCGTGGTCGCGGACCAGCCTGGGTTCGCCGACGGGACGGTATTCCCTCCCCTTGTTCTGGAAATCGCCCAGGTTCTCCTTCTTCTTGGCATCCACCGAGATCACCGGCAGACCTTCCGCTATGGCTTCCCCGCAGACCCTGGAGATGTGCCTGAACTGCTCGTCGCGGTCCGGACCCGGATTGCCGGATTCCGTGTACTTCTTGTTCTGCTGGAGCGAGAAACCCATCATCTCCAGTATCTTCCCGACCGTGACGTGGTTCGTCACAATGCCTTCGGCCACCAGTTCGTCGCTGAGGTCCCTGAGGCTCTTCGTGGTCCAGGTGATGATGCTCTGTGGATTGCCGACGGTATTCCCGTCCAGGAGCCTCTCCAAGGATGTCCAGATCTCAGGATCGGTCTCGAGGATGGATTTCCTCCCTCCGCCGGGAGCGCGGATGCGGCCCTGCTCGTCCGCCTTTGGACGGGCCTTGGGGTCCACTTTTGCATCCTTGAATTCCTTCTTGGCCTGGGAGATCGTCCTCTGCGATACACCCGTCAATTCGGAGAGTTCCTTGGCGCTCCCGTAACCGAGATAATCCGATAGCTTCGCCAGGAACAACCGCCTCTGTCTCTCATTGAGTGTCGGCATCATGGAGCCGACGAAGACCCCGATTTCCTCGTCCAAGACCACACCTGTGTGCATGTCATGGACAAGGGGATATAGAATTATAACTTTTTACATTAATTTATTTACAAGCCCTAACCATCAAGGACACCCTTTCTCCTGTGTTCAAGATCCTGAACGGGACACTGGTGCAGAATACCGCCGGAGTGCCGATATTGCACATGGACAGCAGCTCCATCAGCTATCCCAAAGCAGGATTGGACCTCAGCGGCGTCATTTTGAAGGGGACAACGGGCGTTACTGCCGTCAAATACACGGGGTCCGGTGACGGCAGCTATCTGTCCGTGCACGATCACTCGTCCAATCCCACGAAAGTACAGGATTGCGCGATAGCATTCGACGGATTCCCCGGGGCGTCCTTATCGGACCTCACGATCACCACGACGGCAGGGAGCACCCAGCTGTTCAAACCGACGGCTGACGGGACCAAGAGCATCAAAGACATCCTCGGATATGGAATGGTGATGTCGTATACCGACTCATCCTCGACGATGACGCGGTATGCCGACGATTCCACCACCGCTTACGCGGAGACGGCGTATGCATCTCCCAGTAAACCGCTGAGCGTCATCGCCCATGCCCACACCATAACACTGCCCAGCAGAACAGGGTACACCATCGAATCGGCGGACGGTTACGTCACCAAGGTGGGCGACGGATGGCCGTACAGTTTCACGGTATCCGCAGATCCCGGATACGAGGTGCTGTCTGTCAGAGCCAATGGTCACCTTCTGTCAGAATCCGGCGGAGTGTACACCATCGATAACGTGACAGAGGACAAGATCATAGCTGTCCAGGTCAGGCTGCCCACTCCCAACGCCGTATTCACGGCCACCGGATACGACACCGGAAAACTCAAAGATGTCGATTCCGGGATGAAATACATAATAGGTAGCGGTCTCTCTGAAGACATAGCAGCCACAGAGGTCGAGCTGACCGGATTGACCGAATGCACCATCGAAGTGTATGCCGTGGGAGACGGAACGGAAACCGGAGATTCGTATCATCAGACGATAAACGTCCATACGCAGTCAAAGCCTTCCGTCGGTAGTCTCCTCGCGCTCGCTCCGACTTCGGCAGGAGGGTCCGACGGACGCATAAAGGGAACGACGGCTGCGATGGAATACAGAGAACAGGATTCGTCCGGCTCCTGGACGCCGGCCGGTGACGGCGAGACGGCGGGGCTGTCCGAAGGCCGGTATGTGCTGCGCTACAAGGCTTACGATAACCATCTCGCATCGGACTTTGCGGCGATGGAGGTCCCGGAGTACAGGAGTCCGACCGCATATTGCAACAAACCTGCGACTCTTCAGGCGGGAGCATCGTCCGAAAGCACGATTGAAATCAGTATAGAACACACGAGGTTCAAGAGCATCGCTGAAGGAGAGGACATCACATCATGGTTCACGGGCCTGCCCGTGGGCATAACCGCAAAGGCGGCATCGCTGGTCACGGACGGATCGCCCAACATGAAAGTGAAGTTCTCCGGGACTTCCGCATCATCGGATTCCGTCTCTGTTTCATTGGCTATCGTCATTCCGGCTTCGAGCACTTATGCCGCCGCCAACGTCGAAGTCAAGGGCATCATGTTCATGTACGGCGCCGACGGGTACCAGACCGTGTCGGAAGCGGGTCATTTCGAAGATGCTCTGAAGGCGGCCGGTTCGATGGGCGCGGCGTTCACCAAGATCAGGCTGGGCGCAGGCGCGGGCGATGTGGGCGTTGCGGTCGAGATCACATCGTTCAACAGCATAGAGCTGGACCTCAACGGCGAGACGCTGACCGTGCCCAACGGCATGATAATCAAAGTCTCATCGCACAGCGATGACACGACCTTCACTCTCAAGAACGGCGGCATCAAGAGCACCGTCGCGAACGCGGACATACTCGTACTGGGCCTGAAGAGCGCCGTGGTCGACGGAGTCACGTTCACCAACGCGTTCAACGGGACCGCGATCGAATGCACATGGGGCGCTGGCAGCAAGCTGACGGTCTCGGATTCGATTGTCCAAGGGGGCGTTGCCGCGTTCGGCGGATATGGTGGTTACGAGCTTTCGGAGCTGACCGTCAACGGCGATGGAACTACGAGTCTGTTGAATCATACTGCGTCCGTGTCGAGCATCCTCAAGACCGGCCAGGCCTTGAAGTGCTTTTATAATGGATACCCAGGCAGTGCGGCATTCTTTGACCATACGACGTCGGGGTATACGGATAGAGTACTTGCCAGATCCATGCCCGGGGAGACCCCGGTGCCCATAATAATAAAGGCGATCGAGCCCAGGACCGGGCTGACAGGCTCGCTTGTCCCGCTGTCCGATCTGACACAGGCCTACACGGGGTCCGAGCTGGCCCCCACGTTCGGAGGCGGCCTCTTCGAGGGCGTGGACTACAAGGTGACATACACTGCCACCACAGGCACGCTGAGCTCCGACGGCAAGCCGCTGGGACTGGGAGCCTATGAAGTGAAGGTGGAAGGGATCAACTTCTATAACAGCTCGTTCACGGAGACTTTCACGGTGGCCTATAATGTCACTCTGACCCCCGGCACGGGATATACGCTGGCGTCAGACACGGGGGTCTCCACGGTTGAGGCCGGAGACGACTTCTCCTTCACCCTGACGATCCTGACGGGATACCAGAAGGGATCCGGGTTCGCTGTGAAGGTGGTGGACGGCTCTCCCATAACCGAGACGTCCCCCGGGAAGTACACCATATCTGCAGTGGATTCCAACAAGACGGTCACGGTGGATGGCGTGGAGGCCATCACCCCCACGATAACCCTGACCTCCGGAACGGGATACACCCTGACCCCGGGCGGGTCCACTACTGTGGCTTACGGCACGGACTTCTCATTCACCCTGACGATCGACTCCGGATACCAGAAGGGATCCGGGTT
>CAVIUM010000138.1:0-4124 GCA_963645865.1 Lachnospiraceae bacterium | reverse complement strand
GGATGGGATGGATTATGACGAAGTGGTGGCCGTCCTGGACGAATACGAACTCGACGGGATATTCGTCGGTGGCACGATGGAATGGAAATTGGCCACGATGGAGAAGTGGTGCGATCTCGCGCACATGATGGCATTATACTGTCATGTGGGCCGTATCGGCCCGGCGGACCGCATCCGCATGGCCTTGGACGCTCATGCGGACTCCATAGACTCAACGACATGGGTTCAACGCAACGGTGCGCTGGAACGCTGTGTGGGGCCGTTCCTGGAGGTGTCGGAATGAAGCGGAATGTCGATCCCTTCGACTACAACCCGACCGAAGAATGGCTGGCCGGATCCGAAGCCCGCAGGGAATGGATGGAGGAGTACGACCCCGGGATGGCATACGTCCTGGGCGTCTTCATGGGTCGTATCGACACGCCGAAGCGCATCCCGGACCCCGAGAAGATTAGACATCTCGCCCTCGAACTCCCCGACTCCATCTATCTGGACAGCCCGTCCGGTTCGTTGGAGCGCTATGCCTACCCGTACAATATGAAGCTGGAGGACCTGATCCTCCATCAAGTGGCCACACGCGGACCGTGTCATGGTGACATGATCATATACGGTGCTCTGGGGCCGGCATACATGATATGCGACGATATAGCAGCATTCTACGACCATTACGAGGTCCACGATGAGCTGGTCAAACTATGTCGCGAGGGCAAGGTGGCCGTACCGGACGGGGGTTGCATCGTCGATGTTGTCGAGAGACCCGAACCTCTGGACATGGAGCCGTTGCACATGGTGGAGCTCTTCGCCGGAATCGGAGCATTCCGGAAGGCCATGTTCAACATGGGGATCCCCCACACGTCGATCATGTCCGAGATCAACGAATGGGCGACCATGTCCTACCAAGCCATCCACGGTGTCACGTCCAATCTAGGGGACATATCCAAGGTCGATGAGCTCCCGGAATGCGACATCCTGACCTATGGATTCCCATGCCAGGACGTCAGTATCGCGGGCAACATGGCCGGCTTCGAGGAGGGGACCGGAACGAGATCGTCCCTACTGTGGGAGGTCCGCAGGTTGCTGGACGGGATGTTCGTGAAGCCGCGGGTCCTCATCATGGAGAACGTCGCCAATCTGGTGTCCAAGAGATTCATGCGGGGATTCCAACGCTGGATAGACTATCTGGATGGCATCGGATACAGATCCGCGTGGAAGGTCGTCAACGCCACCCAATGCGGGGTCGCCCAGAACAGGCGCCGTGTCTTCATGGTGTCCGTTCTGAACGGTCCGAGGTTCGAGTTCCCCGAGCTCCCGTCCGAGAAGGACATGGAAGGGAAGCTTGGACTGCGCATGATCTCCAGCAGAATGGCTCCGCCCATCGGCAACGACAGGGTGAACAAGGAGAATGTGAGGATGATGTCCCCCACCGAATGCTTCCGTTGCATGGGATTCACGGACCGCGATGCGTTCCGTGCGTCCTGCGTGTGCTCGGACAGTCAGCTCTATAGACAGGCCGGGAACTCCATCGTCGTCGCCGTTCTGGAGATGATCTACCGCCAACTGTTCGCCCAGGGTATCTGGAAGGTGAGATCGTGACCTCCGCGCTCCTATACGACGTGGACAGCACAATCCCAAACCTGGCCCTCATGCACATCAGCGCATGGCGCAAGAGCCTGGGAATCGAGACCGGATGGAGCTTCGCCGAACCCGACGAGGTATGGGCGTCCTGCGTGTTCAAGAAGAACGCCGGGAAGGTGAACGGACTGCGCTACTTCTACCCCAATGCCAAGATAGACATCGGAGGAGGAGGCGTGGATCTGCGCAAGAATCTCCCCTCGGAGGTGAATCTCATGATGCCCGACTACTCGATCTACCCCGAATGCGACTATGATCTGGGCTTCACGAGCCGCGGATGCAACAGGAATTGCTATTTCTGCGTCGTCCCCAAGAAGGAAGGGAAGTTCAAGATCAACCAACATCCCAGCGAGTTCCACTTGGAAGGCCACAAGGACATAATGCTCCTGGACAACAACATCCTCTTCGACAAGGATTGGTTCTTCGAGGTCACGGACTGGATCATCCGCGAGGGGATGCGGGTCGATTTCAACCAGGGATTGGACCTTAGATTGGTCGATAAGGACATCGCCAAGCGCATCGGCGAGCTCCGTCCGATGAAATACTGGCATTTCGCCTTCGACTCGATGGACTACCGCGATGAAGTCGAGACGGGGATAAGGCTCCTGGCCGATGCCGGGGTCAACATCCGCTCCCAAACGAACGTGTACGTCTATCTCCACGGGGATGATCAGTTTTCGGACGCATTGGAGAGATGCGAGATCCTGCGCGAATTGCACACGGTACCATACATCATGGTCAACCGCGATGTACCCCGTACCCAGCGCATGACGGACCTCAAGCGCTGGACGCGCCCGACGATCTTCTTTTCGACGGATTTCGAGGAGTATTCGAGGACATCTAGGAGGGTGGTACATTGATCGCCGTCGCCAGAATGCCCACATTCCATCCCGGAATGTGCCGCATGGGGGGGGGACTGACATGAGCATGACATCGGCGTGCTATGGCGAGTCCTCCATGCCCCAAGAGAATCTGGACAAGCTCATGGCCCTCCAGACCGAGGACAAGGTGATCTACTCCAAGATGATCATCCAGCGTTTCTACATCCAGAATCGCGGGAAGGTGTACGTCTCATACAGCGGCGGGAAGGATTCCACGGTCCTCCTGGACATGGTCCGTTCGTTGTATCCCGAGGTCCCCGCCGTTTATTCCGATACCGGATTGGAGTTCCCGGAGATCCGCGAGTTCGTCAAGAACACGGACAACGTCACGATGATCCGTCCGGAGATGAGCTTCCGCGAGGTGATCAAGACCCGCGGTTACCCTGTCATTGGGAAGGAGTTGGCGCACATCATCGACTGCGCCCAGCGCGGGGTTCCGTACGGGTTGAAGATGACCACGGTAGGTCGCGATGAGACCACGTTCTCGAAGGCTCATTACGCATGGCTGGTCGATGCGCCGTTCAGAATCTCATCCGACTGTTGCAATATCCTCAAAAAGAAACCGATGCACCGTTACGAGCAGGAGTCCGGGCGCCATGCGATCATCGGAACCAAGGGGATAGACAGCAGGCTCCGCATGACGAATCTCCAGCGCTACGGGTCCGTCCTGGCTGATAAATGCACGCCCCTAGGAATCTGGACCGACGAGGACATTTGGCAATACATCAAGTCCCGCGATCTTCCGTATTGCAGGATCTACGATGAAGGATACAACGCCACGGGATGTATTTTCTGCGCGTTCGGCATAATGCAGGACCGTAACAGATTCGTGCGGCTCAAGGCCACACATCCCAAACAGTGGGAGTATTGTATGCGTCCGCTGGACAAGGGCGGGCTGGGAATGGAGGAGGTATGCGACTTCCTCGGTATCCCGACCGGACGTGATCAGACATTCATCAAGGACTTCGTGGAGGAATCGCAATGACGCTGAAGGTTGTCGAGCTTTTCGCGGGCATAGGGGCGCAAGCCCAAGCCCTCGAAGACGCTGGCATCGAGTTCACATCGACCGTGTGCGAAGTGAACGAGCAGGCGTACACGGCGTATTGCAGGATCCACGGCGATACCCCGAACCTCGGGGACATCCGCCTCGTCGAGCATCTGCCCGACTGCGAGCTCCTGACGTACACGTTCCCATGCCAGGATTTGAGCATCAGTGGCTCCCAAAAAGGTATGACCGAAGGATCCGGAACGAGATCGTCCCTACTGTGGGAGGTCGGAAGGCTCCTCCGCGATGCTGTGGAGAGAGAGAGAGCCGGAGGTGTTGCTGATGGAGAACGTCGATGCGATTCTCAACGAATCCAACTCCGAAGAGTTCCAAAAATGGGTCGATGTCCTCAAGGACCTCGGATACACGAGCTCCTGGAAGGTCCTCAATGCCAAGGAGTACGGGGTCCCCCAATCCCGTCGGAGATGCTTCATGGTGTCGATGAAGGGCGGTCGCAAGCTGGCCTTCCCCGCACCGTGTCCCGACGGAAGGGTCCTGGCCGACGTGCTGGAGGAGAATCCGGACCCGTCCTCGTTCCTTCCGAAAGAGCAGGAATGTCTCTACAACGC
>CAVIUM010000137.1:0-4143 GCA_963645865.1 Lachnospiraceae bacterium | reverse complement strand
TAGGCGTCCGTAATCTGCCAGATGTCGAAATCGGCCTCCTTGGGATGCACGATGAACGCCTCCTCGATGGGTTCAGCATTCGCCAACATGACTTCGTATGTGCGCTGGGCTTTCTTCAATATCGCATCATGAATCCAGATACGGAGCGTGGCGTCATCGGCATCCAGCCCCAGATCTTCCTCGATCTGTTTGACCCTACGCTCGAAATCCGCCATATTCAACCCGTATGCCAGTTTCGATGTCTGAACATTGGTCCAGTGCATATTTTCGACATCCAATTTGTCGTAGGCCATGCTCAGCGTCTCCTTTGAGCGGTCTTCTTGGCGGGGGCCTTGGCCTTCGGCTTGGAACGGGCGTTCTTGGACGATTTCGGCTTGTAGCTCTCTACAATCTCATCATAGTCTTCCATGAGCATATCTATGACATGAGTCCAGTCTATTCCCATCTCGAACGGGGATTTCGACAGCATGAGGTCCTTGATGAACGGCGAAGATGTGGCACGACTCTCTTCATAATCCGATTGGAGCCACATACTAATCTCGCCGAAAAGTGAATCGCTGGCCTCAGATTTCGAATAACCCTGTTCAGCATAGCTGTGCATCCAATCTTCGATCGCGCTGCTATACTCCCATTCTTTGTGGAGTGTGGCGTATGCCTTCCATGTCGCATCACGGTCTATGCCGTTGATTCCGGGCATTTCAGCGCCTCCCCGATGTCGCCTTGGTCGTTCTCTTGGCGGGTTTTTTCGCCGGAGCCTTCCTGCTGGCGGACGCCTTGGAGATCGCCGGCTTCTTGGCCGTATTGGTGCGCTTGGCGCCCTGGCTTCTGGCCGTGGTCTTCCCGCGCGAACCGCGCTTGACGCTCTTCGATGCGGTCCCTTCATCCTCATCCTCGAAAAAGAGGTCAATGACCGCCTCAAGTCTATCAGGCACGTCGTAGGTGTCCTTGTAGATCAGGTCGTCGAATATCTCCTTGCATGAGTCGATGACATACTCTCTGAGGTCGATGGCTTCGACATACCCGTCGATGTACGCATAGTAGCATTCGGGGTCGATAGGGTAGTTGCCGTCCAGATAGTACCTCTTGTCCGCCGGACTCATACCCTCGATGAAGTCCTGGGCGCCCTCCATGTCCATAGGGAGATAGCAGTACCTCTTGAACCACTATTGCTCGGCGAGATCGTATGCCGCATACGGGTTGTCGCGGAGCCAGTCTTCTATCGCGTCGTATGCGCGGTAGTACGGGTCCGTCTCCACGCGGCGTTTGTAGTAGTCGATTTCGTGGTTGATTGCCATGTTCAGCATCTCCTTGAAGTGGTTTTCCTGGCCGGAGCCTTGGGCTTCGGCTTGGAACGGACGTTCTTGGACGATTTCGGAGCGGGCTTCTTCCCGCCCCTGGTCGTTGCTTTCGTGGATCTCCCGGTCGATGTTCCGGACTTGCGAGAATTGGACGCCTTGGACCTGCACCTGGAAGATACAGGCCAGTTGTCCAGCGGATATTTGCGCAGGAAGCCGGTGATCTCGGCCTCGGACATTATCGAATCCCCGTTGGAGGGGCGGACGCTGTTACCGATGCCGTCCTCCCATCCGTCCGTGGGCGCGTACCCATCATCCAGTACGCGGCGGTCTTCGTCCATATCGCCGGAGGCGATATCCTGACGGACAATCCCGCCGTCCTCCCCCTGCATATAGACGGCGAACCCGAAAGAGGTCTCCTTCACGGCGCAATCATCGAAAATCCAGTGCTTCGACGGGCGGCGGAAGTCCCAAACCAAATCCGCTATGACCTCCCCCGTCAGCGTGTATTCCTCATCCGACGGGTCGTATGGCGGGTACTCCCTGCATATCCTCTCGTCGGTCTCGATCGTGCCGGTATCGTACATATCGTAGATGTCGGTACCGTGCCGGCGGTCGTACCTGTCGATGGAAATCCAGTAGTCCTCATCGGGGCGGCACGGGACCTCAAGGCGCCTGTGTCCGTTCGGCGTGTACAGTCCGATGCAGAATGTTTCGGCCATGTCAGCGCCTCCCCGAAGATTTCTTGGCGGTCGGCCTCGCGGCGGGCTTCTTCGCGGATGCCTTCGGCCTCGACGGACTGTGCGGGGCGATGTTGTAGGACCTGTTGACGACACCGTAGCAGATGCCTGCCAGTGGGCGTCCGGCCGTTTCGTATCCGTGATGGTACTCGATGTAGTTCAGCGCATCGGATACAACATCGTCGGCGCTGGGCATCCTCCTCCCATCGGAGATCCAACTGGCCACGCTGTATAGGTCCCAGTTCATCAGGATGTACTCCCTTATGAGATCCGTGCGTGCATCGGGGTCCAGAGCACGTGCGGCCTCCGATGGGGTACTACCGAGGTACCTCCCCCTCAGATACCACCCTTCCCTATCCTTGTAGGTCATGTCAGCGTCTCCCCGATGTCGCCCTGGGCTTCCTGTTGGCGGGCTTTTTCGCCGGAGCCTTCGGTTTCCTGTTGTCCGAACGTGCGGCCTTCCCGGACGGATATCCGGTCGGCTTGGGCGTACCCTCCGGCCAGTAATCTTCCAGAACCGCGTCGGACACCTTCCACAGATTGAGGTTGGGGTCCAATTCCCAGAACCCGGCCGTCGCCAGGATGATGTGCTTCGGGGTGGAATCCCAAAGATCGTCGATGGCCCCCGCCAGATAGCATTCCATCCATCCGGCTAGCCTTTCGACAGCATCGCCCCTGGTGGGGCTGGACTGGATGCAGGTATTCACCGCATCGTTCAGCCACATCCGACGCTCTTCCAGCAGCGCGCAGGCGAGTCCCTGGTCCCACGGCTCAAGGCGGTCGATCTTCCTGTTGGCCATGTCAGCGCCTCCTCTGTGCCGGTTTCTTCGCCGGAGCCTTCCTGGGTTTCCTGTTGGCGGACTGGCCGGGCTTCCTGTTGGCGGAATAATTCGGCCCGTTGTCGATGGGTTCTATCCCGAAGATATCCAGCAGAACATCGTCCATCTCGCCGCTGGCGTAGAATGCCAGCTCCTGACGGTAGAGCTCGTCGAAACTCGCGGGGTCAACGGCGCGGAGGGTGGTGGCCCTGCCGTATTCCTTCCCCTTAATGTAGACGGAGGCCCAATCCTCATCCATGCGCTCGGCGAACACGTCGGGCGTGTAGATCTCGGCGATGGCCGCTTCCAGCCTGGGACCCTTGCGGACCACTCTTCCGTCGCTGAGGATGTAACGCTCGGCCATGTCAGCGCCTCCTTTGAGCGGATGCGGCATACGTCACGCGAACGCGGGCGTTGACGCCTTCGGCCTTGAGCTCCCTCTTCATCGCTTCGGCCTTGGCCTGGGATGAGAAAGTGCCGTAGGTCTTCCTGCCGTCCGTGACGTCATACGACGTACCGTTCTTGCTCTGAGCCTTGGCGGGCTTCGCATCGGCCTTCGGCTTCTTCGTCGCGGGTTTCTTCGCGGGCTTCTTTGCCGGAGCCGTCCTGACGGGGGCGGCCGATTTGTCCGATTCATCGGCATCCTCATCGGACCAGGTGTATCCCCCGAAATCGGGACCTCTCCCGTTCCTGCTGTGCTTCATGATGTAATCCAGCGCACGGATGGTCAGGATGTTGCGGTCAGTCACCAGATCGCCGGTGGACATTCTGTCGGCGATATCATCGAGGGCGTACGCCTCCATGATGTAATCGTAGATGACCGCCTGGCGGTCCTCATCCGACATATCGAAGTGGACCTCCCGGGAATCGTCCCCGACGCATTCGCCGTCGTAGTAGAACGGCATGGTCAGCGTCTCCTTTGCGCCGGCTTCTTGGCCGGGGCCTTCCTGGGCTTGCGGTTGTTCGATGCTGTCGTACTGGATTGATACAGCAGCCTGTCGATGGTCTCGCGGAGTCTGGCGGGAACGACGTACTTCCCTCTGACGATATCCTTCCAGTTGCCGGAGATGACGTCGATCATGTACTCCTTGGGATTCGGGATGTTCCAGAAACCGCCGTCAATCCCGTTATCCTCGTACAGCACGCCGTCCTCGATGGTCCGGCCCGTTGCCACGCCCATTTCGAACGCCTCGATGGGGTCCATCGCTTTGATGCGGTCGTAGATCTCGTCCCCCGTGTAGATGTAAACCCCCACACGATAGAGGATGTCGTTCGTCAGCTTCCTGGCCT
>CAVIUM010000136.1:0-4216 GCA_963645865.1 Lachnospiraceae bacterium | reverse complement strand
ATGGTCATGGTCGTTCCCTCGGGGATGACCAGGGCCCCCTGGATCGTGACCTTGGTGCCGGACCCGGTCAGCTCGTAGTCATCGCTGAGGACGACGGTCTGGGACTGGGTGTAGGTTGCTGAATCGCTACTGGTGCCCGAGACGTACTCGATGGTCATGTCATCGGAGATGCCCACGCTGGTCGCGGTTCCGGTGACTGCCGATATATTGGCATTTCTTGCGACATCGTAGTCTGCGCCATCGTTGGACAGTGTGGTGCCCTGCTTCAGCTCGGCCGTAGCCGTCGCCGTGTCGGTGTCGGCATCGGAATCCCCCGCTGGCATAGCGATCGCGAAGGCGCATACGACCAACGCGAGCACAGCGACGAGTGCGAGGAATCCGCCTCTCTTGGCTCTCATCTCATTTGTAATCATATATACAACGCTCCAAACCATTCACGACCCTCGGAAGCTCGTAAAGAGTCCCAACAAGTCATGTTCTGCGTCGAAGTCCATGAAATGTCAGAGGTTGAAAATCTCTTCCATTTTCGAACGGTCTTCGGGTCCACGATTCTAAACCTCGATGAATCTGGAATAAACCCGTTCAGTCGAATCAGATCATAACTCTGATCCACGATTGACGAGGTAAATCTGATTCTTTCGATTCTTTGAACCGAAGTGTGATTGGACAGAATCGACCGCACGGAGCAGGCCAGGGCGCTGATGCACCGGGTGGACGAGATCATGCTCATACAGGACCCGGAGGAGAGGAACGCGAGGCTCTGGGAGACGAAGGACGAGGGCACCAGGATGATGAACTCGACCATCGCCAACAAGAAGGACCTGGATTGGGACGCCGGTTCCATATGGTCCAACGGTCCGAGGGTCGTCCGCGGCCTGATGAAGTCGTTCTTCAAGCGTCGTTGAGTATGCCTGTCGCAGGTCTGCTCGGGTCATATGGTGTGGCGTTTGGCGAGGCACAGCCAACCTCTTTCCAATGCCGCGGTTCTGAGTTGGCGGGATATCCTCTTCGTCTCTTTGTTCGAGCATTCAGGGAACGCCAGGGAGATGTGTTCCTCATATGGTTGGCGATCTTCGACGATATCAACTCCGGCGCTTTTTGCTTCTCCGACGGTGATACCTACGACGCCATACGCCTGGTGGCCGTCATTCATGAAGCGATTCATCGCATCCTCTGCCGAAATCATGCTACCGTCGAATACGGACAACGGTCTCCCCGCCGAAGGTGTGAATGCCAATGAAGTCAGCTCCCCTTCATGGATCCACGAGGGGTTGATGATGCGGAAGAGGAGAATACTATCGTCAGATAGCATTCTTACCGACCTTTGAAATCAGACGACCCCACCCTTCTGATCCGTTTAGGTCGATAACACTCTCTTCGTCGCCGGAATAGAGGGTTCCCGATAACGATTGAAGGTCGAGATCCATTGAGAGGATATCGGCGGATTTCCATTCCATCTCGATATTGCCGTCCACCGTAGGATAGATGTAGGGGTTCTTTAGCGATGAACCGAATTCATCATACAGATCGATTAGGCGGTTTATGCGTTCCTCGTCGAGGGGACGCTCATCGCCGTATTCGCCCCATCCTTTTTTGAGTGAGGCGAGCTCCAGTAGCCTGTATTCGACGTTCAAGGGTTCGAGTATTTCGATGGAATCTATCCTTTTGCACCGTTTGGTACCGTCGCCTTTCTCTTCGAATGTTCCATTGACCACGATTTTGGTCCCGATCATGTTCCCTATTTCGAGTTCGCTACCGTTTGGGATAACTTCGAAATCGAAATCAACTCTCTTGGTCGTTCTTTCTGGAACCGTAGAGAGTTTGAACGACCCGCGATCCCCATCAACTTCCGTGATCTTGCCATAGATCGTTCCATGGATTTCGATCGGCTCGACGGCACCTATGAGGTCCCTTCTGATTTTCTGGTTATAGACGGCGACGGTGTCACCATGAATGAAGTTCATGGATTCTTCCTCTTTTAGTGACGAACCCATAGTTCTTACACGAGGGAGGATCAGATCATCATATGCGGATGAGCCTCCTGCGATGCAGGATATCACTTCGGTTATCGCCTCATTTATGCATTCGTCTCCTTCGGTTCCGGAGAGACGTTTCTGTTCTGAAGTCGTTGCGACTAGTGAGGCTACAGCAGAACCTTTGGTCACCCCTCCTAGTGAGAGGCTGTATTCCTCTCTGAATTTCCTTGGAACACATCTGGTCTTGTGCTTTTTCCTGTAGATCTCACACGCGACGTCAAGAATCATCGCGTTTACTGATTTCAGATCATCAATCAGGCATAGGGGGATGGCATGGCTACTGAATCTGTCGCCTTCGTAACGAATATCCAGTTTTCTCTCTTCGTCGCCGAATTGCAATCCAATTACCAGACAGTAAATTGATTCGCCAGTATAACAACTTAGTCAATGCGAATCTGGGTTTTATTTCTTTAAACCGAAGTAAGTGTAATCGGAGGGCGAGAGCGGTCATTTGATCGTCTCGCCCCTTTGTCTTGAGATTACGTTCGCTATCGTGGACGCTGTTCACATGCGCCTGGACTTCTCGACCGCCGCATCCACTGCGGCGATCATCGCGGCCCTCAGGCCCATCTCCTCGGCCGCGCGCACCCCTTCGATGGTGGTGCCGGACGGCGAGCAGACCTCGTCCTTGAGCTTGTCGGGGTGCTTCCCGGTCTCCAGGACCATCTTGGCGGATCCGAGCATGCTCTGAGCAGCGAGGAGGATGGCATCGTCCCTGGGGAGTCCGTTGAGCACTCCCGCGTCGGCCATCGCGTCTATTATCATGTACATGAACGCAGGGGAGCTTCCCGCGAGTCCCGTGATGACGTCCATCTTGTTCTCGGGGATCTCCACGGCGAGACCGACCGCCTTCAGGATCTCCTCGATACCGAAGAGCTCCTCTTCCGTAAGGGAACCGTCGGTCGCGTACCCCATGGCACCGTCGAGAACGGCTACACAGTGGTTGGGCATGACCCTTACAATCTTCGAGTCTGGCACATATGATTTCAGCTTCTCGATGGACAGTCCCGCGACCACGCTCAGGACTATGGATCCCTCCTTCACGCGGGTGCCCTCGTCCACGAAGACCCCCTGGACCTGATAGGGCTTGACCGCCAATACCACGAGGGTCGTCTCAGCGGTCACTTCTTTCGCGGTCTGGCACATTCTGATCCCGTAGGTCTCGGACATGTGCCTGCGGGTCTTCTCGCTCGGTGCGCAGGCGACGATCTCGTCCTTGCCGAACACCCCTTTCGAGATGAGTCCCGCGATGAGGGCCTCGGCCATCTTCCCCGCGCCGATGAATCCGATGCGTGATGTCATGCCGGGACAATCGGCGGACCCGCTTTAAAACAACCCCTCGCACACGCATCGAGCGTGTCTCTTCTCCTTATAAATATACAAAGACTGGGTGCCATCATATATTTTATATTTGGACTTCTTGCGCGCGTACAATGTCTCTAGTAGCATTTTACATGCCATTGGCGATAGTCGCGGTCATCGCCCTCGGCTTCGCCCCGCTGGCATGGTGGGCATCGAGGTTCATTCGGCCCCAGAAACCGACTCAGTGGATGGAAGCCACCTACGAGTGCGGTTCAGAACCTATCGGAGAGGCACAGGTCCAGTTCAGGTTCCAGTACTACACGTTCGCTCTGATCTTCGTGGTATTCGACCTGGTTGCGACCTTCCTCATGATCTGGGCAGTCGCGTTCTCCGGACTGTCGACCACCGCTCGGGTCATGATGATCGCCTTCTTCGCGATTCTGATTCTAGGCGTCTGTTACTCGTTGAAAAAGGAGGAAGACGTATGGATATGAGCCTCTACCCCCATGCAGTGGCAATGAGTGCCGACGAGTTCATGTCGTGGTCCGACGCGATGATCAACGACCTTCTGAGCTCCGGTACGAAGAAGACCATCGACGAACTGACGGGACCCATCTGGTCCTGGGCGATGAAGAACTCCATGCACCCCCTCCACTGGGGACTCGCATGCTGCGCTCTCGAGATGGCGGCCGCGTCCGCCCCCAGGTACGATGCCGAGCGTTACGGAATGATCTACCGTTCCTCGCCCAGGCAGACCGATATCCTGCTGGTCAACGGCTGGATCTCCAAGAAGATCCGTCCCGACCTCAGGCGTCTGTACGAACAGATCCCCAACCCCAAGTGGGTCGTCGCCATGGGCGAGTGCGCCATCTCCGGCG
>CAVIUM010000135.1:0-4230 GCA_963645865.1 Lachnospiraceae bacterium | reverse complement strand
AGGGCTGCAAGCCCGAACCGTACTGGGCCGGGACCAGCGGGAACGACATCATCGGAGAGTTGGTCTCCAGGTCCGATCAGAGGACGTGGAAGGAGCTGGAGATCCTATGCAGGGGCGAGGCGATTACGAAGGACCTCCGGAAGAGCGTGGCGTACTGCGACCTGAGATCCACAGGGGATGTCATATACTCGGTCATGGTCGCGGCGGGATACCTCAACGCCGTCCCGGTGGAGAAGATGTATGCGCTTTCGATCCCGAACAAGGAGATGTTCGAGGTATTCTCCAAGACCATCCTCAGGAGATTCGGGGACAGGGCTGATACGACCCTGCCGAATCTCATCGACGCGATGATGTCCGGGGACATCGAACCGATGCGGGACAACCTCAGGGAGCTCATGGAGATGCTCAGCGACCGTTCCCTGGGCAACGAGTACCCGTACGAGACGTTCATCGCCGGTCTGATGGCGATCACCCGCGGCACGTTCGAGATCGAGGCCGACCGTGAGGCGGGGAACGGGTACTTCGATATCCGCATGAAGCGGCTCATCGGATCCGGATGCAACATCGTCGTGGAGATCAAGCGCCGCAACAGGAAGAACAGGCGCATGAAGATGGAGGCCCTGGCGCGGAGCGCTCTGAATCAGATCCATGACAGGAAGTACTATTACGGTCTGAAAGGCGAGACCGTTCTGTACGGCCTCGCCTTCGACGGGAAGGAGCCGACCATCGTCATGGAGAGGATCGTCCAAGGGCAGCGATGGGGGATCCGCCCCCTTCCGTCGGATGGTACGCGTCCTCGCACGGTCCTCTTCCTGGACCTCTTCACCAGGAGGTACAGGAACAGCGGACTCCCGATTATCGCGGTGATCACTCCTACAGGGACCCCGGTGGAGCCCACGACCCTCCCGATGCAGTCGCAGGCGATGAGGAAGAACCCTCCGAACGCCGCCGAGGCGGGGATCAGGAAGCGGTTGTCCGATCCGAGGAATATCCTGATCATCTGAGGGGCGACCAGTCCCACGAACCCTATCACGCCGGTGTAGCTCACCACGACGGACGTCATGAAGCTGACCACCAGGAGGCAGATCACCCTCGTCTTCCACGGATTCGTCCCCATGCTCACCGCCGGCTTGTCGCCGACGGACAGCATGTTCAGGTCCGCTCTGAACGAGTACAATATGAGGCAGCACACGAGGCATACGGCCAGGACGATGCCCACCTCCGTCAGTCCCACCTCGCTCAGGGACCCCAGCTGCCAGAGGTACAGGCGTTCCATCTGCTGGGGCGTGGCGTACATCTTCAGCATCTGCGTGCAGGCGCCGAACAGGTACATCACGCCGATGCCGACGAGGATCATCGTGGTCGCGGTGATCCTTTTGAACACCGACAGGAACAGGATGACCCCGACGGGCACCAGGGACATGACGAACGCGTTGGAGATCAGCCCGGTCGTCCCGGAGATGGGGACGATGGAGATACCGAGGACCACGAACACCGCGGCCCCGAAGGCCGCTCCGGAGGAGACCCCGGTGGTGTAAGGGTCGGCGAGGGGATTCTGCAGCATGCTCTGCATCACGCTCCCCGCGACGGCCAGAGCGGCACCGACGATTATCGCGATCAGCCCGCGGGGCAGCCTCTGGTCGTAGACTATGATCTGCCTGATCGAGTTGTCGTACCCTCCGGTCAGGCAGTCCCAGATTATCCCGAAGCCCTCGGCGATGCCGATGCCGTACTTCCCCACCCCGATGGAGACGACGAACATCGCCGCCGTCAGGAGAGCGATGAGGACGATGAACCTCCGCTTGAACGAGGCGTACCGGAAGTACGCCTGCATCCCATCCTCCCCGCCGACGCGGCCGATGACCGAATCCATGACGGACATCGCCACGCCCCCTTGAACTGGCTGTTGCGCTTGAATATCAGATACAGGAACACGGGCGCCCCGAACAGCCCCATGATCGATCCCACCGGAACGGCGTCGGAGACGACCACCCTGGCGGCGGTGTCCGCCAGGAGGACGATGAGAGCTCCCGCCAGGAGCGATGCGGGCATGACGTAGCGGTTGTCGCTCCCGATCACGGCCCTGACGATGTGCGGGGCGATCAGACCGACGAATCCTATGATCCCCACGTAGCAGACGACGGACATCGTCATCAGTGCCAGGAGGGTCAGGGTGGCGATCCTGAATTTGTTCGCGTCGACCCCCATGGTCTTGGCGGTCTGCTCCCCGAGGGTGAGGACGTTGAATTTCCACGATACGAAGTAGAGCGCGATGCTCCCGATGATCAGGAAGGATCCCATCAGCGGGACGGCGCTCCATTTGATGTTCTCCAGGCTTCCGATCTCCCATAGATAGGCGGCCTGGAGCGAGCCCTCGTCGGCTCCGAGGAAGACCAGGGTGGAGAGCGATCCGAAGAACTGGGATATGGCGACTCCGACCAGGATGAGCGTCACGGGGGACATCTCCACGAGACGCGAGAGCATGAGAACGACCACTACGGGCATCATGCCGAACACGAACGAGTTGAACGTGACGCCGTAGACCCCTATGGAGGAGCCCAACGAGAATCCCATGACGATGGCGAGGGTCGCTCCGAATCCGGCTCCGGAGGATATTCCCATGGTGTAGGGCGATGCGAGCGGGTTGTTCATCAGGCTCTGGACGGCCACACCGCATATCGCCAGCGAAGCGCCGGCGATGCATGCCACCAATATCCTGGGAAGCCTGACCTCGCATACCACGTAATCGTCCCACCACAGGTCGGACATCCTCTCGTAGGTCACGCCGTTCAGATGGTCCCATATCAGGCCGGGGATCGAAGCGACGTCGACCGCCCTCCCGCCGAAGGCGCATGCGACGCAGATCATGACCGCGAGGACGATAGCCAGACATCCTATGAACAGCAGCTTCCTCGCGAGGGACGCGTTGTACTCCTCGATGAGCCTGATCCCATCGTCCGTGATCTCGTATTGCACGTTGGCGGATACATCCAATTGTATTAATATTCCGTTCGGATGGCACAGGGTATGGAAGACTGCGGGATTCGCATCGAGGGTCTGCGCTTCGGATACTCCGAGGACAGGATGGTCCTGGACGGCGTCGAGCTGAAGGTCGGCGGTTCCCAATTGGTCTCCATAATAGGTCCGAACGGCGTCGGGAAGTCGACGCTGATCTACTGCATGAACAAGATCCTCTCGCCGACCGAGGGGAAGGTGTTCATCGGACCCGACGACGTGTCCCAGATAAGCATCAAGGAGCTCGCGAAGAAGATGGGCTTCGTGCCCCATGCGACCAGCGACGTGTTCCCGATGACCGTCATGGATACAGTTCTGATGGGGAGGCACCCCCAATCCGGCAGGAAGATCACGGACGAGGATGTGAGGAAGGCGTACGGGATCCTGCAGGTCCTGGGTATTTCGGATCTGGCCATGCGCCCGTTCGACCAGCTGTCCGCGGGGCAGCATCAGAAGGTGGTCCTGGCGAGAGGTCTGGCACAGGAGCCTAGGATCCTCCTGTTGGATGAGCCCACTTCCAATCTGGACATCAAGCATCAGATGGAGGTCACCCGCATTCTGAAGGAGCGTTCCGTCTCCGACGATATGACGGTTATCATGATCTCCCATGACCTCAACATCGCCGCGAAGTACTCCGACCATGTCATCATGCTGTACGACGGCGGGATATTCCGCATCGGGACGCCGGAGGAGGTCATCACCGAGGAGAACATCCGCGAGGTCTACGGGGTGGAATCCAAGGTCGTCGTGGATGAGGGGCGCCCGCACGTCATCGTCAGGGACCCGGCCTTCGACCAGTCCCTGAGGTCGTCCGACGCGATCTGCGTCCGCTGATTCCGTTGTTTCTGCAACGGAATCCGTCCGAGATTATTTATCGTGGACACAGACTGAACCTGATATGGATGTATCATCCAAGTGGATCGCCGTCGCGGCGGTCGTTATAATCGTTGTGGCCGCCGTCGGCGCCTACGCACTCATGGGGAACAATGACTCCAAGAAAGAGGACACCCCCACCATGGGACTCCTCCAGGTGTACGGCAACGCCAACGCGGACGAGAGCATTGATTCCGAGGACCTGGACCTCATCCAGGAGATCATCGACAAGAAGCTCGATTGGAAGACCCTGTATCCCTACGCCGACGCCGATAAGAGCGGAACCGTCGACGCGGCGGACATCGCCCTGGTGAAGAAGATCATCAACCGCGAGTCCTGCGA
>CAVIUM010000134.1:0-4300 GCA_963645865.1 Lachnospiraceae bacterium | reverse complement strand
ACCAACGCAGGCCATGGAGAACACGATAGCTTTTCAGTAGATAAACGTGACTATCGGAATCCAATGCTACTTCGGGATTCCTCACATCGTAGCCAGATTCCACCAACTCCGTGGTCACCTACCCTAACAATTATTAAGGAATCCCCCGTTAGTCGGTACCAGTATTCTTTCATATCAGGTGTCAAAATGTCTGAAGAGAAAGTCACAGTGTCCGTCATCAAGGCGGACGTAGGATCCGTTGTCGGACACTCCAGGCCCCATCCCGAGATGCTGCAGGCCGCCAGGGACATCCTCAAGGATGCTCAGAAGGCCGGGACCATCGAGGACTTCTACGTGACCCGCGTGGGCGACGACATCAACCTGTTCATGTCCCACTACAAGGGCGAGGGCAACAAGGACGTCCACGGAGCCGCCTGGGAGTGCTTCCAGAAGGCCGCCAAGATCGCCAAGTCCATGAAGCTGTACGCCGCCGGCCAGGACATCCTGACCGATGCGTTCTCCGGCAACGTCAAAGGAGCCGGACCCGGCTCCGCCGAGATGTCCTTCGTCGAGAGGGGATCCGAGCCCATGCTCTTCTTCATGGCCGACAAGACCGAGCCCTCCGCGTACACCCTCCCCCTGTCCAGGATCTTCCTCGACCCGTTCACCACGACCGGGCTCGTGATCGACGCCAGGGCCAAGATGGGATTCGACGTCGAGATCCAGGACGTCATCGGACACAAGAAGGTCGTCATGTCCTCCCCCGAGGAGACCCTCAGCATCCTGAGCCTGCTCGGAGACACGTCCAGATACGCCATCAAGAGGATCAGCTCCAGGGCCGGCCTCGGACCCGCCGTCGTCGTGTCCACCGACAAGCTGAACCTCACCGCCGGGAAGTACATCGGAAAGGACGACCCCGTGTGCGTCTGTCGCTGCCAGTCCGGTCTCCCCTCCGTCGGGGAGTACACCCAGCCCTTCGTCAACACCATGCTCGTCGCCGGCTGGATGAGGGGATCGCACTACGGTGCGTTCTACCCCTGCTCGCCCGAGGAGTCCGACCCCGTCTACTTCGACGGACCCCCCAGAATATGCTGCCTCGGATTCCAGCTGAACGAGGGCAAGTTCCAGGGCCTCGAGCCCATGGGAGCGAAGGGAGGGGAGCACATCCCCGTCGACTTCTTCAAGAGCGACACCTTCGACGGAGCCCGCGCCAACGCGGTCAAGGCCAGCAGGCTCATCAGGAGCCAGGGGCCCTTCATGCCCTCCATCCTCGGACCCGAGGAGATGGAGTACACATCGAGGCCCGCCGTCCTCAAGGACCTGACCTCCCGTTTCGAGGACCTCTGATGAAGGCCCCCGTCGTCGTGGTGAACTTCAAGGCCTATCAGGAGGCGGAGGGCGACAGGGCCTTCCGCCTCGCAAAGGCCTGCCAGAAGGTGTCGATGGAGTCGGGCGTGCCCATGGCCGTCTGCCCTCCCCACCTCTGGCTCGCCGGCATAGCGAGGATCCTCGAGATCCCCGTCTACGCCCAGAGCGTGGACCCGCTCCCCCCGGGCGCGGGAACGGGATACATAACCCCGTCCATGCTCCACTCCACCGATTCCGCCGGCACCCTCGTGAACCATTCGGAGCACAGGATCCCTCCCGAGGAGATCGGGAAGGCCGTCACCATGTGCAGGGAGCTCAGGCTCGACACATGCGTGTGCGCGGAGGATGCGAAGGAAGCTGCGGAACTCGCGAAGTTCTCACCGGATATGATCGCCGTGGAGCCCCCCGGGCTCATCGGAGGGAACGTATCCGTGACCACCGCGGACCCCGCCATAGTGAGCGGGACCGTCGAGGCCGTCAGGGCCGTGGACCCGTCCATATCGGTGTTCTGCGGCGCCGGCGTCAAGACGGGCGACGACGTCAAGGCCGCCATCGACCTGGGAGCGCACGGCGTGCTCCTCGCGTCGGGGGTCGTCAAAGCGAAGGACCCCGAGGACGTCCTCAGGGACCTCATATCCAGGATCTGAGGGGCGACCCTCGGACAAACGATTTCCCCTTCTCTTCCTCACTGGGCCTGCCGGTGCAGGATCAGCGATACCTTCTCGCCGGTCTTCATCCTGAACCCATAAGCCGCGAGGTAGGCCATCAGCAAGCTCCCGAATATCTCCGCGACCGCCATGCCCGCGAACATCGTAAGCAGGTCAGAATGGCAGAACAGGGCGAACAGCGCCACGATTATGATGTTCCTCAGCAGGGATGACCACATCGATATGTTGGCCATGCGGAGCGATTGGAGGAACGCGGAACCGCAGTCTATCAGCCCCAGGAACGGGATGAACACGCAGTACAGGCGCAGGACCTCGGCGAACTCCTCGCGGTGCGCCGCCATGGAATCGGACAGCGTGAACGGCATCACGCAGTACTCCGAGAAGACGAACATGAGGACGGTCATCCCGAGGATGATCGCGGTGCAGAGCCTCGTCCCGTACACGTACGCGTCCCTCGCCTTGGCGTAGTCCTTCCGACCCAGGGCGGCCGAGCAGATGGGGACCAGGGCGGCCGCCACGGCCATCGAGATGATGCAAGAGATGGTCACGAACCTCCAGGGGATGCTGAAGAGCGCGGAACCGAACGATCCGGCGCAGATGATGACGAAGTAACGCTCGACCATGGACATCCCGTTGACAACCACGGATTCCGTGGCGCGGGGGATCCCGACCCCCAGTATGGACCTGGAGACCTCGCGATCGGGACGGACTCCCTTGAACCTCAGATGGACCTGCATCCTGCCGCGCATGTACCAGGAGAGGCCGATGGAACAGGACAATACGGAGGACAGGGCGGTGGCCAATCCGGCCCCGAAGACGCCCAATCCGGCCGTGTAGATGAGGATCGGGTCGAGGACCAGGTTCAATCCCGCGGCCGCGAGGACCATGATCATGGAGCGCTTCGCCGCACCCTCCGAGCGGACCAAGGCCGCCAGGACCTCCTCCATCATGATGAAGAAGCACAGCGAGACCATCGGGATCATGTAGTCGTAGCCGTAGTCGGCGACGTCCTCCGCACCCATGACGGATATCATCGGGCGTATCGTCAATGCAAGCAATGGAAGCAGGATCAGGGATATGACGAAGGTCAGGAGGAGCGCGTGCGTGGCCGTGGAATCCGCCTTCGGACGGGAATCCGTGGCGAGATAGCGGGCGATCATCGTCGATGCTCCGACACCGATCCCGGCTCCCAATCCGGATATGATCCAATACAGGGGGGAGATCGTGGTTATCCCGGCGGTAGCATCCGCACCGAGTCCCGAGCACCACGAGGTGTCCGCGAAGGAGTTGATCTGAACCACCGCGAAGGACACGATGAGCGGCAGGGCCATTCTGCGCACGGCCCTCCTCGGGTCCCCCAGCATCACCTCCAGATCGGTCTCCATGGAACATTCCCTCGTGAAGAGAGGTCTGAATGCGGTATTTACCTGCCTCGGTCCTTCTTCGACCTGCGGTCGGGGTTCTCGGGGAACCAGCCCTTCCTGACCCTCTCCTCCTGGTCGAATAGCTCCTTTATGGTCCAGAGGCAGGTCATGCCGAAGACGGCGATCAGGGCGCTGACCGCGACATCATCCACAAAGACGGATGCTATCAGGGATACCGCTCCGATGACGGCGAATATCGGCCATATCCCCTTGCCGAAATGATACTCGCCCTAGATCACGACCACATGGAACGCCCCGATGAGGAGGAACGAGACGATCCCGACGAGCAGACCCCAGAACATCATGCCATCCGTAATACCATCTGGATTTAAGCATCAACACGAATGCGAACGCGGTTTTATCCGATGGGGGACCGATGTTCGTGCATGAAGCCCGTTCGGATGGAGCTGGTCACCGAATCCGGTTATTTCTCTTGTTCTCGGGAGCGTCAGAGCATCGTCTTGGAAAGGGACGGTTCGGCGATCTGCTCGTTGGAGTATTTCGATCTTATCGAGCCGGGTCGTCCGACTGAGGAACTCATGAGGATCCAGCCGATCGATGCCGGAGAGATCCTGGATGCCGTCGATCGGCTCATCATGAACAATCCCGATGTCGATGGATTGGTGGCCTTCGACACGGGCATTTGGAATCTGATGATGGAGTACGATGACGGGAGCCGTCGCTCCAAGAGCGGTTTGGCCATAATAGACGCGGTGAAGGGGCTGCGGATCTCGTCGGCAATCAGGCACGACCTCCACAGACCCGATCTGATGGTCTTCGGCTATTCCCTGGAGGAGAACAGAGAACCGTGCGTCATACTGAAAACCTTGCAATGACGCATCAACACGAAGGCGAACGCGG
>CAVIUM010000133.1:0-4311 GCA_963645865.1 Lachnospiraceae bacterium | reverse complement strand
GCACCAGCGGGACGCCGATGAGCTCCACGACGGTTATCGCGACGGTCGTCATGTCGACGGTCTCGCCGAGGGTGATCCACACGATGAACGGGATCCACAGCAGGGCGACCACGTAGACGACGATGGTGGACCTGAGCGCATGCTCGAGGTCGCCGCGGAGGATCAGCGAGAGCGGTCCGACGGAGCCGGCGAAGGGCGTGGCGGCGAGGAACACCAATCCGGGAGCGTACTGCGAGTATCCGTCCATATCCTTCAGGATGAAGTAGGCGACCAGCGGGATCGTGGAAGCGACCACGAGTCCCAATATGATGGCCCTCGCCACCGATCTGGCGTTCGTGACCGGATTCAGGTCCCTGTACGGGATCCTAGAAAGGGTGACGGTCAGCATGCACGCCAGCAGGAGGATGGTGATATTGCTGCGCAGACCGCTGTTGTTCGCCAGGAAATCCGGGTACCAGCCCGTGATGTACTCGTTGGTGACCAGGGAGATCACTACGGCGGCGCCCATCATGAAGGCGGTGCTGCTAAGGAGTTTCACTATCGTTCTCATTGGGATTCGGATGCCCAGGTCATATTTTAATATTGAGAATCGAGAAAAATTTATCGACTATCGTTAAACGACTCCTCGTCGTCCTCCACGTACTCGAGGATGTCCCCGGGTTGGCATTGCAGCGCCCGGCATATCCCGTTGAGGGTGGAGAACCTTATGGCGCAGATCTTCCCGGTCTTGATGTTCGAAAGGTTGACGTTGCTTATCCCGACCATCTCCGCAAGCTGATTGAGCGTGACCTTCCGGTCCGCCATCATCCTGTCCAGCCTGAGGATTATCGCCATGGTATCACAGGGTGCGGTCGGACTCGTCCTGGAGGACAGCCCCGTAGCGGATCATCAATGCGAACATGAACAACACGACGGCGAGGAGCAGGCATCCGAAGAACATGAACGCAGCTCCCGCCGGGCCCCTGCCGCCGACCAGCTCCAATATAGCCAGCAGGACCGCCCCGACGATGTACATCCTCGAGAGCATGGTCATCCTGGAGGTATTCAATTCCGTGAAGGGACTGTGCTCGTCCCTCACAGAAACCATGACGCGGTGCGTCATGAACACGGTGACGAGGGCCAGGACGAAGATGGACAGCAGTTCGAGATACGCGCCCGCCACCTCCCCGGCCGGGTCGGAGCCGACGGACATGCCGATACATGACCCGAGGATGTCGGAGAACATGTCGGAGAAGAGCGAACCGATCCCCAGGATCAGGAGACCGAGTATGATGGCGGCTATGATCGCCGTGCCGGCGAGCATCACGCCCGAACCGTACTGACAGACCTTCTTCAAGGTGTGGAGATCGCCCTTCATCGGCAATGGGAGAGGGATGTGCGTAATGAACCTGTCGGGACGGCGATGCGGAACTCTTCACAACTCTTCATATCTCTTCAAATGAAGAGTTCAGGCCGTCCGAGGATGTCGAATCCGATTTGTATGGCATGAGGATGGAGGTCGCATGAACGCTCCCGATGCAAAACCCGCCCTCCGGTACGACCGCGTCGAAGCGGATACGAAGGATTTTCACGGGATCGAAAGGATCTTCCTCGATTCCTTCCCCGTCGAGGAGCAGGTGCCGCTCGATTCACTGCTGTCCGGTCCCGAAGGGGAACAGACGGACCTCGTGGCGGTGAAGATCGGGAAGGACGTCGTCGGGATGTACTGCGTCATCCGCGACGACCGCATAACGTTCCTGTTCTACCTCGCTGTATCGAAGAAGTGCCGGAATCTGGGATTGGGCCAGACCATCCTGGAGCACATCAGATCGACCTACGCATCCCCGATCATCCTCAACATCGAGATGGTGAGCGAGGACCTCCCCCCGACGGACGTCCGCATCATGAGGCGCTCGTTCTACCGGAGGAACGGATTCTCCGACACCGGCATGGTCCTCTGCGACATCCAGGGATGGTTCAACATCCTGTCCGATTCCGAAGTCGACCTCGTGGAATACCGGAAGTTTCTGGATTCCCTGGGACGGGGATCGTGCGCCATCGTCCCGAACGCGACGAAACGAGACATATGTAAGTATCCGTGAGCCCTTCGGGTCCTCCATGGTCAAGAAAACCAAAGGTCAGGAGCTCTCCGAGAAGCTCCTCAGCGACCGCAAGAGCATCCCCGAGTCCAGGAAGGGCTTCGTCGGGGAGGCCGAGCAGTTCTGCGAGGGATACAAGCAGTTCCTCTCCAACAAGACCGAGCGCGAGGTCGTCGACTACGTGCTCCCGATCCTGGAGGAGAAAGGATACAGGGAGTATTCCCGCGGGTCCAAGCTCAAGGCGGGATCCAAGTTCTACAAGGTCAACCGCGGCAAGACCATCCTCATGTGCACCAAGGGGAAGAGGCCCGTGGCCGAGGGTGTCCGCGTCACCGTCGCCCACATCGACAGCCCCAGGCTCGACTTCAAGCCCCACCCGCTCTTCGAGGATGCCTCCATGGCGTTCTTCAAGACCCACTACTACGGCGGGATCAAGAAGTACCAGTGGACCACCATCCCCCTGTCCATCCGCGGGGTCGTCTACACCAAGGACGGGAAGAAGGCCACCATCAGGATCGGGGAGAACGACGACGAGCCGTCGTTCCTCATCACCGACCTGCTGCCACACCTGGCCCAGCACCAGATGAAGAAGGGCGCGTCCGAGGTCGTGGAGGGCGAGCAGCTCAACCTGCTCATCGGATCCCTCCCGTACGACGACGACAAGGTGAAGGAGAAGGTCAAGCTCGCCATCATGGCCATACTCAACGAGAAGTACGGCATCACCGAGGACGACTTCGAGACCGCCGAGCTGTGCGCCGTGCCCGCGTTCAAGCCCAGGGACATGGGCCTCGACAGGTCCATGATCGCGGCGTACGGACAGGACGACAGCTCCTGCGCCTACGCGGAGTTCATGGCCGAGCTGGACACCAAGAACCCGGAGTACACCACCGTCACCATCTTCGCCGACAAGGAGGAGACGGGATCCGACGGAGTCACCGGGATGAGGTCGTTCTTCTTCAGGGACTTCATCGAGGACCTGGCCCAGGACGAGGGTTGCGAGGTCAGGGACGTCATGAGGAACTCCATCTGCCTGTCCTGCGACGTCAGCGCCGGATTCGACCCCGCTTATCCCGAAGTGATGGAGAGGAACAACTGCTGCTTCATGAACCGCGGACCCTGCATCGCGAAATACGACGGGTCCAGGGGCAAATACAGCACCAACGACGCCTCCGCCGAGATGATGGACTACGTCATCTCCATCCTCAGGGACGCGGACGTATCCTGGCAGATCGGCGAGCTCGGGAAGATCGACCTCGGAGGCGGAGGGACCATCGCATCCGAGATCTCCGTCCACAGCATCGACACCGTGGACATCGGCGTCCCGGTGCTGTCCATGCACGCCCCGATCGAGGTCACCGCCAAAGCGGACGTGTACATGCTGTACAAGGCCATCCGCGCCGTGTACGACTGCAAGAAACCCAAGGCGTTCTGATGCGCCGGGCGGGGGCGACCCCGCCTTCACTTCTCCAGATACCTGCCGCAGACCCGGCAGAACTCGTCGTCGGGATACACGTCGTTCCCGCATTCCGGACAGTAGTCGGACTCGTCATAGGCGTAGACGGTGCTGCTCCTGCGGAACCCCAGCGGGAATATGAACAGCAGGGGGATGAAAGCGAACGCCCTGCCAGACAGGAAGTACAATCCGACCGAGACCGCCGCGAGGACCGCGAACGCCAGGATCAGGAGCATCGTGCGGCTCATATCCTCCTCCCGCAGACCCTGCAGTACCCGTAGTCGGGTTCGACGGGGGATCCGCAGTACGGACAGAATCCGGAATACTCCTTCTCGGGGCCGTCATGGACCTCCGGGACCTCCGGTCCCACCTTGACGGCTTCATCGGAGCGTTTCATGACGGACACGATCTGATACAACGCCAGACAGATGAACAGCAGCCCGAACATGATGAAGATCATCATAAACGGGAACGGAACCATCGTGGCGGCCGTCATCGTCCAGATGAGAGCGAACAGGAGCATGAACAGCGGACCGATCAAGCCTGTGATCCTCATTTTCGATGCCATGGCGCCCTCGGACCGTTATGATGGCTTCGATATAAAAGGGACCTACGAAATGTAACGCCGTTAAGAACTTTATCGCAGTTTAGTTTATCGGGATTCGGTCCTTTACCCATCCATACGGGCAGCGGCCTGATGGCGACCGCCTCTCGCGACCCACCCATTAAGTTGTATTCATCCATCTGCCGCGCATGAACGCCGAAGAGATGAGGAAGGAA
>CAVIUM010000132.1:0-4323 GCA_963645865.1 Lachnospiraceae bacterium | reverse complement strand
CACATGGTCCGGTCATACCTTCCTCGGATGGTCCACCAGCGCATCCGACACCACCGCCGATTATGTCGGCGGCGATATGATCACGTTGAGGTCCGGAAGCCCCACCACCCTATACGCCGTTTGGGAGGAGATCACGACCACCTGGACCCTGACTTTCGATGCCAATGGAGGAAACGGAGCTCCGAGCAAAATGACCGCCCTCGAAGCGGGGTCCAGCCACACGTGGACGTTGCCGAGCACCGTCCCCACCCTGTCGGGATACACATTTGCGGGATGGGCTCGCAGCGAGACCGCCACCCTTGGAACGTACCAGGCCGGAGGGGAGTACACCGCCGATGTCCAGGACGCCGTTCTGTACGCGGTATGGGGGGTCGAGAAGACCGAATATGAGTTCCACCTGATCTTCGACGTCGGAGAAGGTTCCGGAGGACCAGGCACCATCGACATGACAGCCGATACCACCTCCAAGGACATGAGGATCCCCGATACCGAGCCCACCAGGGCAGGGTACGAGTTCCTGGGATGGGGAATCAACGCCGGAACCTCCAACGTGACCTGGGTCCCCGGCGGGACATACACATTCTCCGCGGGAACGACTACCCTTTTCGCGGTATGGAAGCAGTATACCTACGTCCTGACCCTCTACACCACCGATGAATCCGGCGATTCCAAGAAGGTCGAGGGAGTCGGAGTCGGCGAGGTATCGGTCACGATCCCCTCCGACTACGTCCCGACCCGTTCCGGATATACCTTCGACGGATGGCAGACCAAGGACAAAACGACCACATACCAGCCCGGCCAGGTCCTCAAGATCTCCGGGGACATCAGCCTCTACGCCAAGTGGGTCGAGAAGACCTCCGACGTCAAGCCGGCGGTCCGTTTCAACGTGACCTCCGACGAGACGCAGTCAACCACCGTGGAGCTCATCGCAGGCGACGACGGATCCTACAGGCTCCCCGAGTACGCGCCCACGCGCGACGGATACAAGTTCCTGGGATGGGCCGACGTGGACAACGCGACCGCCGCCGTATGGCAGACGGGCGCCATCCTCGACATGAGCACCCCGAAGACCCTCCAGGTTTACGCGGTTTGGCAGATCGAATCCACAACGTGGATCCTGAACTTCAACGCCAACAACGGCGTCGGAGCTCCGGACACGATCAGCCAGGCCGCGACCTCCGCCACGGAGAAGATGGAGTTCTCCATTCCCGCGACGGAACTGACGCGCGAAGGATACACCTTCCAGGGATGGGACGACAGCAAGGACGCCAGCACCGTCCTGATCTCCCCCTCCGGAGGAACCTACGTCGCCACCTCGAAGTCCACCACCCTCTACGCCGTATGGAAACTCGGAGCGCCCGAAACCTACACCGTGATCTTCAACGACAACGGCGGGACGGGCGGTCCCGGCAAGGTCCAGTCCGTCGGAGCGACCTTCGAGATCCCCACCGTCACCCCGACCCGCGACGGACACGTGTTCGCAGGATGGTCCTGGAACCACGACGGGGAGGAGAAGGTCATCGTCCCCGGGAAGGACGAGACCATAACCCTCACGGACAAGGAGACGAACCTCTACGCCAAGTGGAACGAGATCACCGCCGATTCCGTGTTCGACGTGATCTTCAACCTAGATGGCGGGACCGGGGCGAACATCGTCACAAGGTCGGTAACGAGCTCGACAGTCCCCGCGCAATTCACTATACCGACTGATTACACGCCCACCAAGGCCGACGGGAGCGAGTTCCTGGGATGGTCCAAAACCAAGAACGGAGAAGACAGGATCCAGCCCGGCGGCACTGTCGAGCTGACATCCGAGGAGACCATGCTCTATGCGGTATGGAAGACCTCTAGCCCGACCGCTCCGACCCTCAAGTGGGAGCTGTCGGTCAATGGATCCACCCTGACCTTCGACGGATCCGCATCGGAGAACGTCAAGTCGTGGGTATGGGACTTCGGCGACGGCTCCAAGTCGTCCGAGAAGTCCGGCACCCACACGTACGATGCCGCAGGGACCTACACCGTCAAGCTGACCGTGTACTCCTCGTCCGGAATGTCCAGTGTGTGCACCAAGAACGTCGTCGTCACCGGAGGGTCCGATTCCGTCGCCGATAGGGGCATCGCCTTCTACCTGGCCATCGTCCTCGTGGCGGTCATGGTCATCGTCATCGGCGCGAGACTGGCGGGCGTGTTCTGAATGATCTCTGACAACCATTGCCCCGGATTCGGGGCGCAAACCCCTTCCACCGAACAAATGGAGCTGATGGAATGAAAATGAACAGATTGACGGCCCTCGCAGTCGTGATCATGCTCGCCCTCTGCACCCTCATTCCCATGACGGTTGACAATTCGTCCGCCGCCGAGGAGGTCGATGAAGAGGAGATGATCGCGGAGATGCAGGGTCAATACGGGGAGCTCGCGACCCTGATCGTCATAGGGTTAGTAGCGGTCGCAGTTGCATTGATGGCCTATGATGTTGCAAAAGACATGGTCAACCAGCCGGATTACAACACTGACGAAGTGAAGCAACAATTCCGGGAGATCAAGGCCGAAGATTGGATCCGCATGATGTCCATGACTACGAGCATGACTTCATCCATACTTCCCGCCGACACTACACTTTGGGCATTCACTACGCCCTACTGGAACCGCGCTGTTGAACTCGTATGTGCCGAAGCATGGGGTAACGGAGTGTCTTTTGACGCTGAATCGACTCTTGGGAAGGCACTGCTTAGGACGAATGTAGAGAACTACATCTACAACTGGCAGTCCGCAGTGGACAAATCATACAATTCAGTCCTCGATTCCAGACTGTATCTCACCGGAACATATGAACCGATGAAACTCAAGTTTGTATGGACCGGAGGAGAGACGACAGCAACTACCGATGGAGATACGCCGTTCTCATTCGATCTGACCCAGATAGTCAAGGATGCAACATCCGGCTCCATTGTATATCTCGATGCACGCGCGGATGATTCGGGTGGCAAGTATAACGCCAACACATCCTCGACGATATACAACACCGGGACTTCCACATTGAAGCTGACGAAAATCAAGGTATATGACGGAGACACGGTTGGAAATGCCATAACCATCGAACCAGGCAAGACCTACACGATGGACGATTCCGAATCCGGACTCTATCGCATCGACAGCGCCAAGGCCACATTCGCTGGACCAGTTAGCATGGCATCCGGCGAGAAGGCCGCCGACGTCATTGGAGGATTAGTCTTGGCCAGTGGGGCGGAGATCTATCAGATCACGGCCAACGGAGATAATGTCGATGTTGTCAAGGCTGGATCCACCAGTACAACGACATCCAGTTCATTGGTCATCAAATACACCTATGACGACACTTCCAAAGAGACCGAGCTGTGCGATGGAACGCCAGCAGGATACAACATCGTTCGTGATTGGAACAACCTCATCCAGCAGATCAATGTGGCTATAGCCAACGCGACCGTTGCCGGAGAGACCATATGGGGAATATTCGACGCCGCCGAAGCCTCCTCCTCATATCTATCTCCCTCATCCATCACCCAGACCGTCCAGGGCATCTCGCTTACCGCCGCCGAACAGCAGGCAATCTACGTCCAAGCGATGATGAACATCGCCGACTATTGGGAAGAGAACAGTGGTAAAATCGGAGATATAGACTTCATTACAAACCTGGAATCTGTGGATCTCTATGTCTACGGGGACATATACTACAATGGCACGCTCTGGATGGAAAACGCCATCTTCACCCCGTACATGACCGTATCGGAAGGGCAGACCCTCACCGTTGGCACCGAGACTGCCTGGGAAGGCCCCGGTTATGCGATGGTATGGGCGCAGGTCGAGCGCTACAATCTCTGGGATAAGAGCACATCGACCTCCCAGCACTACCTGTTGAATCTGGATTCAAACTACACCATCCAGGTCAAGAACATCGTGAAGTCGGGCTCGGAGGTCAACTCAATAGCATTGACGCCCACTGTGATTAAACGTTACACCACGGATCCTGGTTCGGTTACTCCCGGACCCGAACCCAAGGAGACATTGGATTCCTCGATGCTCATCTTGATAATCATGATCGAGCTGGCGATAATCTTCCTCCTCCTAGGATTCATTGGAGGACAACCCCTCCCTGGAGCAATAGCCGCAGTAATCGTGCTGGTTATTGGGTTGCTGTTCTCGGACGTCATCGTTCAATTACTGAACGGAACGTTCGAGTGGCCAAGACTATTCTAATAAAAACCGGGGGCTGTTGCCCCCTTCTTAAAATTAGCAGAAATAACCGCTGTAATTCGAAGTTCTAGTCCATCCATTAAGGATGAAGCT
>CAVIUM010000131.1:0-4357 GCA_963645865.1 Lachnospiraceae bacterium | reverse complement strand
TCATAATAGCGGACCAGCATCCGAAGTCATACGGATATCGTAGAATTCCTACGAATTCAAATAATGAATATCTGAAATAGTAAGGATACCGTAGTAAACGCATTACTATCCATCCATCCTTAAATACCATTATATACCAAGGACGCAGATATCAATCTCAGGAGGTAAGGACACATCGGTAAACGTAGAGTGACACGGATCTGCGGCGAGAACGACAACACAGCGGCTCGTACGGAGAAAGACTGGTCGATGGACACTTGTCTCCGGTGCGACCTCCGAAAGTCGTTCGCAAGACTCGACTGATGACCGCGACAAACCGCCCGCGAGGGCGTTTATTCTTCTTCTTATCACTGCTCCTACCCGTTCGGCGACCCCGGACGGGACCAAAAGCTTATCCCGCCATCGCACAGTCGCCGACTCATGAAAGAGCTCAAGGACTATGTCACCGAGATCCCGGACTTCCCCAAGGAAGGCATCATCTTCAGGGACATCACCACCATCATGAGCGATCCCACCGGACTCCACATGGCCGTCGACGGACTCGTCGACCTTCTCAAGGACATCGACTTCGACCTCGTCGTCGGATCCGAGTCCAGGGGCTTCATCTTCGGCGCCCCCGTCGCCTATGCGATGGACAAGGGCTTCATCCTCGTCAGGAAGAAGGGCAAGCTCCCCAGGGAGACCATCTCCGAGAAGTACGACCTGGAGTACGGGACCGCCGAGCTCGAGATGCACAAGGATTCCATCAAGCCCGGCCAGAAGGTCGCCATCGTGGACGACCTCATCGCCACCGGCGGGACCACCGAGGCCATCATCAAGATGGTCGAGCGCCTCGGAGGGGAGGTCGTCAAGATCGGCTTCGTCATCGAGCTCGCGGGCCTCAACGGCAGGGCCAAACTCAAGAACTACGACATGGATTCCCTGATCATCTACGAGGGGAACTGATGAGAGTAGAGTGCGACGCCATAAGGAACGGATGGTTCGGGGACGAGTACGGGGCCAAAGGAACCGTCTTCGTCAACGGTATGCCCGGACTGTCACCCGGACTCAGGATCTTCGACGCCCCCGAGGGCACCAAGAGCTTCGCTGTCGTCATGGACGACTACGACGCCATGAGCGCCTCGGGATTCAACTGGATCCACTGGCTGATCTCCGACCTGAAGGATACGGAGGTCGAGGAAGGCGCATCGCACAACGATCCCCCGTTCACCGAGGGTGCGAACAGCTGGTTCAGCGCCCTCGGGAACCTGGACAGGGAGAAGGCCACCGGATACGGCGGTCCCGCTCCCCCCAACGGGGAGCACAGGTACACCCTGAAAGTGTTCGCATTGGACACCGTCCTGGACCTCCCGAAGGGATTCAGGATGAACGACCTCTACTTCGCCATGGACGGGCACGTCCTGGCCCACTGCAAGGCGATCGGGAGATACTCCTGACCGCTAGAAGGCGGCCCTGCCGGGAATCGAACCCGGATTGCTAGTTCCGAAGTCTAGCAGGATATCCGCTACCCCACAGGGCCCGGACCTTCCAATATCCAGGCATGATATAACGGTTGACCTGGACAAAGTTGTATATTCCGCGTTCTGGATTCGCACCGCATGGCCAAGGTGATCATGAACCACGGTGCGGGCGGGGAGCTCATGCAGCAGTTCCTCAACCAGCACATCACGAAGCATTTCCCGAAGATGGATGCGGAGGTCCCGCTGGATTCCATGGACGACTCCGCCGTCGTCGACGACGTGGTGTTCACCATAGACGGGCACACCGTCAAGCCCCTGTTCTTCCCCGGAGGGGACATCGGAAAGATCTCCGTCGCCGGGACCGTGAACGACATCTCCGTCATGGGCGCGTCCCCGCTGGCGCTGGCGTGCTCGGTCATCATCGAGGAAGGATTGGATGTGGAGACCGTCGACAAGGTCATGGACTCCATGGGAAGGACGGCAGCAGGAGCCGGAGTACCCATCGCCACAGGCGACACCAAGGTGGTCGAATCCGGAGCGGTCGACCAGATGGTCATGTCCACATCCGCCATCGGCAAGAGGTCCCCCTACCTGGACGCGGACCTCGCCAAGGCGAAGGAGTACCGCCCCGTGGAGCACCGCTGGTGCACCGATTCCAATGTCAGGCCCGGGGATGCCATCATCGTCTCCGGATACATGGGGGACCACGGCATCGCCCTCCTCTCGTTCCGCGAGGGGTACGGGTTCGAGAGCGAGGTCCAGAGCGACGTCGCTCCCCTGAACAAGATGATCGCCCAGGGCCTGAAGGCCGGGGGGATCGTCGCGATGAAGGACCCCACCAGGGGAGGACTGGCGAACACCCTCAACGAGTGGTGCGGGAAGTCGCACATCGGGATGGAGATCGAATACTCCGACATCCCCCTGAGGGACGGCGTCGTCAACGCCTGCGAGCTCCTGGGGATCGATCCGCTGAGCATCGGGAACGAAGGCAAGTGCGTCATCGGCGTCGTGCCGGAGATGGCCGAGGAGGTCCTCAAGGCCATCAGGGCCACCCCCGAGGGGAAGGATGCCGCGATCATCGGATACGCCACCGACGGGCCCGAGAGGGTCGTCCTCAAGACCGAGGTCGGAGGCAGGCGCATCCTGGAGGCCCCTGCAGGGGACCCCGTTCCCAGGATCTGCTGATAGAAACGGTTCTATCGTCCCGAAGGCGACCCTCCGGGGCCGTCTTCGGACACCTTCCGAGATTCTGATTCCAACATGTCGGAAGATGAATGACTTTCCAATTGTAGCATTCTAACAATAGGATTAAATAGACCGCGTGCGGTAATTCGAATATGCGATTCCCGGCCCCGTGAGGGGCCGGTGGTCATCGGGCCGTACCGATGACCATCGCTGTGGACATCACCGTCCGAACGTGAGTTCGATGGTGATGACCCCGAAGGAGATCCTTATATGGACCTCCTTCAGAGGTGGCAGCATCTTCGTCATGCTATACCTCCTGCGGGAAAGGGGTCCTACACCCTTTCCCGCAATCAATCCATTACGAGAGTTCACTACATAATACCTTGTTCCTACGCGCTATGTCGTTCGTCTTACGATGTGTTCAAATGCGTCCGGAACCGACCCCGCATCACTCTTATATCCCCGACACATCACACGGTCCAGAGGATTACGATGGTGGAATTCCTGCCGTTCGAAGGGCTCAGACCCAGCATGAAAGCCGGAGATCATATCGGGGACCGCATATCCCCGCCGTACGACGTCATCGGCGCCGCTTATCTCGAGGAGCTGCAGTCCAAGCCGCACAACATCGCGAGGCTCACCCTGAACCCCGACGCCGACAAGAGGTACCGCGGTTCCAGGAAGGAGCTGGAGCAGTGGATCGCGGACGGGGAGCTCAAACAGGACATCCCGTCGTTCTACATCTACGAGCAGACCTTCGACGACCACGGGGAGCAGAAGGTCCGCAGGGGGATCGTCGGTATCCTGAGGACGGAGAAGTACGAGCAGGGCAACATCATCCCCCACGAGGAGACGTTCTCCAAGGTCAAGGCGGACCGCCTGAACCTGCTGAGGGACATGGAGTGCCACCTGGAATCCATCTTCGGCATATTCTCGGGCCTCACCCCCGAGCTGTCCAAGAAGATAAGGGACAACGAGAGGCTCCTGTACCGCTACGTGGACAGGGAGAACGTGGAGCACCGCTACTACGGCCTCACGGACCCGGAGATCGTCTCCGCCATCACCTCCGAGCTGAAGGACCAGAAGATGCTCATCGCCGACGGCCACCACAGGTACGAGACCGCGCTTAACTACGCGCTGGAGAACCCGGACGACCCGAAGAAGCAGTACGTCCTGGCCACCCTGGTCCCCGCGGACGACGAGGGCCTGGTCATATGGCCCACGCACAGGCTCGTCAAGTCCGGCAACATCTCCGAGAAGAACGCCGCCAAGGGCATCGAATCCGCCCTCAGGACGAAGGAGGTGTCCAGGGAGGACCTCCTGAAGGAGCTCCCGGAGCATATGATGGGATTCGTCTTCAAGTCCGGCAGATGCCTCGTGGCGGATTGCGACGCGACGGGGGACAACGAGCTGCTCCGCCTCGACACCTATGTGGCGCAGCAGAAGGTCCTCTACGGCGTGTTCAAATCCGACGAGGGCAAGGCGGAGATCTCCTACGACGCTGAGATCGACAGCGTCCTGAAGAAGATGGACGCCAGGGAGTACGACCTCGCGATCGTCCTCAACGAGCCGAAGCTCGAGACGATCTGGGAGCTGTCGATGAAGGGCAAGCGCATGCCCAAGAAGACCACCTTCTTCTTCCCGAAGATCTGGTCCGGATTCGTCGTCTACAAGATGTTCTGAAACCCCGGCGGTCGGGAGGCCGCCGGAAC
>CAVIUM010000130.1:0-4360 GCA_963645865.1 Lachnospiraceae bacterium | reverse complement strand
AATGAGTATAACGAGTCCACCGAGATCGTCCTTCATCAGACCTCTGTTCAGAACCAAGGTCTCAACATCATCCTTTCTATTCCCCGAATGGAACGGCGCCAGATTCCTGAAGTTCCTGATTATAAGCTTCCTGTTCTGTGAAACTCCTGCTTGACTTACCTTCTCAACCATGTATGTTCCTCCTCGCTCTCTCCTTCTCTTCATCATCCAACGGCATCCCGTTCATCACATCGTATCTCAGATTGACCAATCTCGCGACCTGATACAGCTGATCATCATCCAGATCCCCCTCGGACAGTATCCTCGCGGAATTGGAGATGTACGGGACCAGAGCATCCAGACAATCGGTCGTGATCAGCGTGTACATCAGGTCGATCTTCGGGTCGTCCGCGCCTTTCTTGAGAAGATAACCGCGGATGGCCTCCTTCTTATCCGAGGTGTCGGAATCGGCGAACTCGGAGATCGTGAAGGCGATGACCTGCTCCTTGCTGAGCCTCGAGTACTTGTCAACGTACCTGAAGACCCTGAGGACCTTCTCGGGGACCGCCTTCCTGTCCCCCGACTCGTACAGTTCGATGTACTTGTACAGGGACGGGCGGGAGATCTTCATGTACTCGGACAGCTCGGTCGTCTTGATACCGAGTTCACGCAGTCTCTCCTTCATACATCTACATCCCACGTTCTATATTTATAATTTACATTTTTTGTAAATACAATTTATCATTTCGGTAAAAAGACCTTCGAGAAGAAAAAGCAGAGCGCCGTGTCCCGGAGGCTCCGAACAGAAACCACATTATCATCCTCGCCCATCCACTCCCCATGAGACAGAGCCTCGGTCCCAGGACCATCGCCTACCCCATGCCCGTGTTCATCATCGGAACCTATGACGACGACGGAACCCCCAACGCCATGAACGCCGCCTGGGGCGGCATCTGCAACGAGGGGAGGATAGCGGTCTGCATCGACAGGTCCCACCGCACCGCCGCCAACCTCCGCAGCAGGAAGGCGTTCACCGTGGGATTCGGTACCGTCGACCAGATGACCGCCTGCGACTACGTCGGGATAGTCTCGGGCAACGACGTGCACGACAAGGTCTCCCGCGCCGGCTTCCACACGGTGAGGAGCGACACGGTCGACGCCCCCGTCATCGAGGAGCTGAAGCTCACCCTGGAATGCAGGATGCTCAGGTACGACGAGGGCTCCGACGAGCTCCTGATCGGCGAGATAGTCGACGTCAAGGCCGACGATTCCGTCATCACCGGCGGGAGGATCGACCCGTCCAAGCTCAGACCGATCACCTACGACCCGGTGAACCACACCTATCTGGAGATCGGGAGTCCGGTGGGTCAGGCCTTCGCCGAAGGCAAGAAGCTCAGGCGATCCCATGGGAAACGGTAATATCGGGGGCGATGATGCGACCGGCATGAGATGCCCGCGCTGCGGAAAGGAGAACCCCCCGGAGACGCTGTTCTGCGAGGGGTGCGATTGGAGACTGGATATGCCGTTCAGGGCCCAGAGGGTCCGCAGCAGGACCGAGGTCGCGGGGGCCACGCTGTTCCTGGGGATCCTCGCGATAGTCTGCTGCCTCTTCAGCGGCATCGCCGCGGCCGTCCTGGGAGCCGTCGCCATGGTGGCGGGAGGATACTCCCTGAGCCTCCTGAAGCTCACCGGCTCCGATTCCAAGGGCATGATGGCCATGGCCGGCGCCGGGCTCATGCTCGGGGTCATCGGGTTCCTGGTCGGATTCTCCACCCTCGTCGGGGCGCTGCGATGGCCGTTTACCGGGGGAAGTACATCCTCGAGGGACTGGGATCGATCAGCCCCGAGATGGAGCACAACCTCGACATAGCCTACGACATCTGCATGTCCTACCGCGGGGACTTCCCCTGCGAGATGTGCGGCAGGTGCTGCCACCAGCCCCACATCATCGTCGGTCCCGACGAGATCGACCGCGTGGCCACCGCCGCCGGGATACCCATATTCGATTTCCTGAAGGACTACCTGGTGAGGACGGACGACGGGAGGTTCCTGTTCAAGAAGACCGATCCGTGCGCCTTCCTCGGGAAGGACAACAGATGCACCATATGGAAGGACAGGCCGAGGATCTGCGACGACTTCCCGTACGCGGTGTCGATGTTCATGAGCCGCGTGTACCTCGCCCTGACCAACCCCGACGCGGACATCATGGCCCTGATATCCTACATGGACGACACGTGGCCGTGCACCCGCGTCATAAAGGGCGATATAGCGCAGAAGATCGAGGAGAAGCGCGGTCAGGTCATCCTCCGACCGGATGCTCCTTCATGAAACCCATCAATTGACGGGAGTAGACGTCCGGCGATATGCCGTGACCCTCCCCGTCCAGGAGCAGGAACCTCCCTCCGATGAGGTCGGCCATCCTCCTCCCTTCCGACGGGGGGACCATTATGTCCTCCGAGCCGTGGATCACCAGCGCGGGGACGCGGATGTCGGTGTCCGCCTTCCTCGCATCGTACTCGGCGATGGCGGTCAGCTGGTCCATCAGCCCCTCCACGTCCTGACCCTCCTTGGGCAGCGGGACCGGGTGCCCCTTCTCGGCGAACCTCCTGAACACCCTCTCGGAGAAGCAGAACGCGTTGACCACGGAGTAGAACGCCTTCATCGACGCCTCCCCATCGGCGACCATCCTCACCATCCCGTCCAGGACGTACTCCGACCTGGCGGGGCGTTCGAGATACGTCCCGATGAGCGTCAGGTCCGCCAGCCTGTCGGGATGGCGGGATGCGAGGTTCCTGGCGATGAGCGACCCCATGGACCATCCCACGACGTGCGCCTTCTCAATCCCCTCGGAATCCATCACGGCGACGACGTCGTCGGCCATATCCTCCATGGAGAACCCCCCGGAATACTCCGTCCCACCGACCCCGCGGTTGTCCATGGACACGATGCGGTACCCGGGCAGCGCCGAGGGCGCCCTGGACCAATAGCCCCCGCAGGCCCCGAAACCGGCGATCATCACCACCGGCTCCCCCTCACCGGAGGAGTCGTAGCGTATCCTCGCACCCGTCGCATCGGCGTACATGCCGTCGGCATCGCGGGACCGCGTATAAGGGGTTCGCACGGGCCCGGAACGGTACCGGAACCGTTCGGAGCGTCCGAGGGCACCGATAGCAACGGTCGTCGCGATGATGGCTGCATGGAAGAGCATGTGGAAGAAGCCGGCGGCATGACGGAGGAGGGGATCGACGTCATGGCGAGGAAGCTCAAGCGCATGAGCACCGACATGATGTTCATGGAGCTCCTGCCGCAGTTCGGCAGATGGGCCGCATACTACGACACGCACTCGCCGGAGCTGCTGGACGGGAAGATGACCGTCATGGAGCGATGAGAGAAGGCGTGCCGTTCCGGGCCATCCCCGACGGCAAGAACGTCCTCGAAGGGCTAGTCGGGATAGGGCCATACGGACGCGTCTTCGGGCGGTGGCCTGGACGGCCGTCCCGGACGGACATCATATTCCGTTCGGGACATATGATACTGTATCGGTACCCGTGTTCGACGGTCGAAGGTGTGTCCGGACGGCGGGACCCGGGGGAACCCCGGAATCCATCCATCGTCGCGGTCGGTTCCCATCGATGCTCTCGACGACAATGGTCGGCTCTTTACCCTCGAAGGCGATGCCGTAGAGGATCGTCTCCCCTTCGAGACCCCTGTAGTACTTCTGATCGTGGATCTGCTTCAATGCGCTCCGCGCCAGCTCTTCCATCGTCAGATGCTTGTTGTTCTCGTTGCGGCGTTTGATCTCCATGATGAGGTTGAGCCCCCGGCCGGATATCCTCTTCATGCGGATGTCGAAATACCCGTTTCCCGCCTCGTGGTCCGCGAGGATCTCGTACTGCCCGCTGGTCTTGGCCATCAGGCCAGCGATGAACGCCTCGTACGGGAACTCGTCGTGCAGGATGCGTACGCTGAGGATCTCCATGAGCGTCCTGAGGTTCTTCTGGACCTCCCCGACCTTCCCTGCCTTCAGAGCCTTAATCAAACTGTTCAGTGACGTGTTGACGCCCGCCCCGAATCTCCTGAGGATGGTCTCGGAGAAGACCTTGAACATCTCCCTGTTCGGGATGGACACGAGGTACGTGACGTCGTCGTCCCCCTCTTTATGCCCTTCCGTGTCGGGTATCGCCTTGAGGTATCCCGCCGCGACCATGACCGAGTAGATGGTGCCGTCGGCGGAACCGAGGTCGCAGTACGCTATGTTGGTTTGGATATCGGCCCCGATGGCCTTCCCGTCGCAGAGATCGATGAGGTCGTCCCATGTGCCCTGGTCGGCCTCGGTTATCAGATCCCCGATGATGTCGTTCCCGCTGGTCCCGGCCCAGTA
>CAVIUM010000129.1:0-4384 GCA_963645865.1 Lachnospiraceae bacterium | reverse complement strand
ATGTCGTCCCTCATCTCGACGATGATCTTGGCGACGGACTCCAGGTCGGCGGTGTCCAGAGGGGATCCCATGATGACCAGTCCGCCCACGTTGGGGTCCTTGGTCACGATGTCGATCACTTCCTTGAAGTACTCGGGCTTGGCGTCCCCGCGCACGTCGATGGGGTTGGTGAGACCGGCGACGGTGGGCACGCGCCTCTTGATCTCCTCGATGGTCTCCTCGGAGAACTTGACGGCGTTGATGTTCGCCGCATCGAACGCGGCATCCGCGGACATGACCCCGAGACCGCCGGCGTTGGTGATGATGGCGATGCCGTCCTTCCTCATGGGGCTGCACATGCTGAACACGGACAGCGCGTCGAACATCTCGTCCAGGTCCAGGGCCCTGAAGATGTTGAGCTTCTTGAAGATCACATCGTTGACAGCATCCGATCCCGCCAGGGACCCGGTGTGCGACGATGCGGCGGCGGAACCCGCCTGGGTCCTTCCGGACTTGAAGACCACGATGGGCTTCTTGACGGGCATGCTCTCGACGGCCCTGACGAACTTCTCCCCGTTGGAGATCCCCTCGCAGTACATCCCGATGACCTTCGTCTCGGGGTCGTTGGAGATGTCCTCGAGCAGGTCGGCCTCGTCGATGTCGGCCTTGTTCCCGAAGGTGATGAAGTTGGCGATGCCGGCCCTGTTCTCCACCGCCCAGTCGATGATCGAGGATCCGACGGCCCCGGACTGGGAGAAGATGGTGATGTTCCCGCTCTCCGGGAGCAGGTGGGCGAATGTGGCGTTGATCCCCTTGCCGGAGTTCATGACGCCGAAGCAGTTCGGTCCGAGGAAGCGGACCCCGGACTCCTTGGCGACCTTCACGAGCTCCTTCTCGAGCTCCGCGCCCTCGGGGGAGTCCTCCTTGAATCCCGCGGTGAGGATGGTGGCGTATCCGATGCCGGCCTGCTTGAGCTTGGCGACCTCCCCCGGGACGAGGGCGGCCTTCACCGCGAAGACGGCGAGGTCCACGGGCTCCCCGATGTCGGTGACGGAGGGGTAGGCCTTCAGGCCCATGATCTCCCCGCCCTTGGGGTTGATCGGGTACAGTCTTCCCTTGAATCCCGCGTCGAGCATGTTCTTCACGAGCATGCCTCCCAGCTTCGTCTCGTCGTTGGACGCGCCGATGATGGCTATGGAGCTAGGATTGATAATTTGCTTCATAAGGCGCGTATCCTGAACTTCTCTTAAAAATCTTTCTTCAGATTTCGTAGAATAGAAGCAAAATTCGTAAACATTCCTTCGATATTCGAAAAAGAGCGTCGAATCCACCACGGAATCAGTAGGATTACGTCGAATGTACGATTATTCGTCGTACATACCGCCCACGAGGCATCCCGCAACGTCGAATGCCGTATATCGCGGGGGGATCCGACCCCCCGCATGGGCTAAATAGGTTCGATCCCGTGTCCTCTTCCGCCGTACCGGCGGAGGGGCGCGACATCGTGAACGCCATGTGCACGGGACGGCGGACAGAGCCCCGTCCCAAATTTTTGGGAACTCGCGGGAGCGTGCGGCGCGTCGCCGCGGCGATGACCGGGAGACAACGCGGGGCCCGACACACACCCCCTGCGCAAGTCAGCGCCCCGAGGCCGGCGTCACCGCCGGACGATGAACCGGCGTGTTAGCGCACGGGGGACACCCCCTTCTTCGGTAGTGCACGTTCAGCCTCCTGAGCTCCGAATCCATCGCCGCCCTGTCCGGGTGCTTCGACAGCAGGACGTCGTACTCCTTCCCCCTCCTGCTGATCTCGGGGTTGAACCCCATGGCCACGTGGGCCACCTGGGTGTACAGGCAGTAGTCGAAGAGCCCCTGGGTGACGACCTCGTCGTCCAGGATGTCCGACATCACCACCGTCTTGAGCAGAACGCTGGATTTCCCGATGCACCTGCTGGTCTTCGCCGGGGCCCATCCGATGACGAGCTCCGGGTCCCTCTCCGCCAATCCCATGGAGATCAGCCTCTCGTAGCTGGCCGCCAGGTCGTGGACCTGGCCCCTGGGGTCCCTCCTCAATCCGGGGAACCTCTCCAGGAAGACGGGCTGCTTCCTCGCCACGAACCCCGGGTCGGTCAGCCACCTGCAGATGTCCCTGCTGTAGCAGGCCTCGTCGCCGCTGATCTTCGTGAAGATCACGTCGGCTATGGCCGAGATGATCTCCGGCGGGGCGTCGGCCACGTAGTCCGTGATCTCGAACACCGCCCACTTGAAGTTCCTGGTCCACCTGATCCGGAAGTCCGTGAAGGCGACGAAGTCCGCCTTGACGTCCGAGAATCCGAATCTCCTCCCTGCTGCGGCGAACAGCCGCGTCAGTTCTTCGTTGTCCAAATCTTTGGTCTCCTGCGGCTCTCCGCCGCAGTCGAGGAAGAATCGCGTTCGTCTCTTAAAGAAAACCAGTGCAGTCAGTATTACAGGATGGTCTTCATTAGTTAGACCGGGGTCCTCGGACGGGGATTTATGTGCCCCGGCGCGATATCGGGCCCATGGAAGAGGATCCGAAGCAGAGGGAGATAGTCGAGAAGATGCTCGAGTCCATCCGGCGCGAGTACGGCTTCGTGCCCGTGGTGAACCAGGTCCTGAGTCAGAGGCCGGACGTCTTCGTGCCCATGGGCAACCTGGGGAAGGCGGTCCTGGAGACCGGCGATCTGGAGAGGAAGCAGAAATGCCTCTGCGCCATATCGGCGGCGACCGCCCTCGGAGGGGAGTACTGCATCGACGTGCAGACCAAGCAGGCCGTCGCGGCCGGCGCCACGAAGGACGAGGTGTTCGAGGCGATGATGATCGGCGCGTACATGTCCATGACCCGCGCCGAATCCTACGCGTTCAGGAAGTTCGCCGCGAACTTCGGCATCGAGCTGGACCAGTGAATAAACGGCGTTAAAAATTGTTTAAATAGTATATCGACGAATCGGGAAGCGATAAACATGGTTTCCATCACACCTGATGCGGAGAAGTTCATCAACGATCTTCTCGAGAAGAACCAGAAGGTCGGCTACGGCATCAAGATCTACCTGTCGGGACAGGCATGCTCCGGCCCCCAGTTCGGGATGTCCTTCAAGGAGAAGGCCGACGAGGGCGAGATCGTGGACAAGACCGCCAGCGGCTTCGAGATGTACTACGACGACGTCACCAAGGAGGAGCTCGACAAGTGCGTCATCGAGTTCATCGACGACCCCAACTTCGGGACCGGCCTGACCATCAGGAACCCGAACTTCAACGGCTGCGCCTCCTGCGGCGGCGGATGCCACTAAACGTCCAACAGGGGGAGGAATCCCCCTTCTTCACTCCTTCTCTCTATAGTGATTATACGCGCGCGTGGTGGCGTACGCCACGGCCACCAGGATCAATGCCCCGGCGAGCACGGGCGCGATTATGTACGACACGGAAGCGCCGGAGGTCACCCCGAACAGCGCGGTCGCTCCGCCGGGCGGATGGACCGTGTCGGTGAGGACCATCAGGACGATGGCCGCGAAGACCGCCAATGCCGTGGAGTACCAGGTGCATCCGAGGACGGCGAAGACGACCACGGCGACGACGGCCGAGATCAGATGGCCTCCGATCACGTTCCTCGGTCTGGACGGCTTGCTGCCGGGCATGGCGAAGAGCACAACGGAGGATGCCCCGAAAGAGGCGATCATCAGGGGCAGCCCGGCATCGAAGGACAGGAAGGATACTATCGCGATCGCGACGAACCCGCCCGCGGCGTAGAAAAGCGTCTTCCTGACGTCGACGTCCTCGGCGAGCAACGCCTTCTTCCAATCCATACTCCATCAATCTCCATCCCATACGTTCGTTTTCCTAACATCCCTGAAAATGAAGGTCGGAAATCGGGAAATGGCGGATCCAAGCCCGTCGTAAATCCTCCCGGCGACCACAGACGGGGCAGTCGGGATCCCTCTCGAACCTGACGGTCTGGAATCTCCAGGTTTCCAAATCCATCGAGAGAAACATCCCTGCCGTAGTTTCCCTACCGGTTATCAGTTTGAGTACCTCGGCTGCCTCCATCGACCCGACGGTCGACACGACCGCTCCGATCGATGCGGGAGTCCTTCCGCTATCGCGGAGGTCGCCCATCATGCACCTCAGGCAGGGCGTCCTGCCCGGTATGCAGACCGCCACCTCGCCGATGAAGCCGTCGATCCCGCCGTGGACGAGGGGTTTGCCCGATGCAACGGCGTAGCGGTTGAGGTCCATCCTCCCGGCGACGGAATCGAGGCAGTCGACCAGGATGTCGCACCCTGAAAACATCTCTTCTGTCTCGGCCGAGAAACGGCACACGTGCGCCTCGACCCGGATCCCGGGATCGATGTCGCATATCCATTCTGCGAGCACGATGGCCTTCGGCCTCG
>CAVIUM010000128.1:0-4400 GCA_963645865.1 Lachnospiraceae bacterium | reverse complement strand
CGCCCGAGAAGGCGGCTGCCATCGAGAGGATGTGCGCGAACCCGGAGAAGTACACGTACCATTGCACCGGAAAGCTCAACTTCAGGTGGGCCACCAGAGAGGAAATGGATCAGCTCATGGCTCCGTACATCAGGAAGAGAAATGGCACCGAAGGTGGCGGTGACGATACCGACCTGACCGTCTGACCCACAAAAGAATCTGAAGGGCCGGGACTCGGACCCCGTTAGATTGTAATGAGGGGCCGAAGCCCCTGTTTGAAAATCAGAGCTGGGACAGCTTGATGAGCTTGTTCCAGCGCCTGTCGACCTCGGCCTGGTAGGCCTCGACGACGGGCTCCCACTTCTCCTGCATGAGGTGCTTGAACCTCCCCTGGGAGGAGAGCCAGTCGATGACGGGCTTCTTCTCGGTCTTCCCGTCCGCGATCCTGGCGCTCTCGGCGGTGAGGGTGTACTCGCCGTCGACGACCTCGAACAGGGGCCAGACGCAGGTCTCGACGGCCAGCTTGGCCATCTCGATGGTCCTGTCGGAGGGGAACCTCCATCCCCTCGGGCACGGGGAGATGGCGTTGATGAACGCGGGGCCGTTGGCCTCGAATCCCTTGGAGGCCTTGGTGACGGTGTCCCTCCAGTTGTGGGGGGAGACCTGGGCGACATAGGGGATGTTGTGGGCGACCATGACCGCGGTCATGTCCTTGGAGTTCTCCTTCTTGCCGGCCTGGACGGTTCCCGCCCAGGACGTGGTGGTGGACGCCCCGAGGGTGGTCGCGGAGGACCTCTGGATACCGGTGTTCATGTACGCCTCGTTGTTGAGACAGACGTACATCATGTTGTGCCCCCTCTCCATCGCTCCGGACAGGGCCTGGAGTCCGATGTCGTAGGTGGCGCCGTCACCGGCGAAGTTCACGAACTTGATCTCCTCCTGGATCTTGCCCTTCTTCTTCAGGGCGTTGTACGCCGTCTCGAGACCGGCGCAGGTTGCCGCCCCGTTCCCGAACGCGGTGTGGATGTACGGGGTGTTCCAGGACGTGTACGGGAACACGGTGGTGGACACCTCGATGCATCCGGTGGACAGGGACACGGCGATCTCGTCGGACGTCCCCATGAGGATCTGCTTGGCGATGATCGACTCCGCGCATCCGGCGCAGAGCCTGTGACCGCTGGCGAGCCTGACGGGCAGCTTGTTGAGCTCCTTGAGAGACAGGGAGGTCATATCTTCACCCCCAGGTAGGTGAGGCGCTGGGCCTCGCCGGAGGCGACCGCCTCCATCATCTTCTTGAAACCGGACACCGTGGCGTCGGCGCCTCCGAGTCCGTAGATCACGTTGTACATCTTCGGCATCTCCGGGTTGATCGAGGCTGCCGTGACGACCTCGGGGAACATCGGGCCGTAGGCTCCGATGCTCAGGTGCTTGTCGAACACGGCGACGGCCTTCTTGCCCTTGAGGATCTTGGCGAGCGCCTCCTCGGGCCAGGGCCTGTAGACATGGGGCATGCAGCATCCGACCTTGATGCCCTTCTCCCTCAGCTCGTCGACGGTCTCCTTCATGGTGCCGTAGGAGGAACCCAGGATGACCGCGACGTACTCGGCGTCGTCGCATCTGTACTCGTCGACCAGGTGGTACTCCCTGCCGGTCAGCTTGGCGAAGTCCGCGAAGACCTCCTCCGCGACCCTCAGGGCCTCCTTCATGGCGAGCTCGGACTGGACCTTGTGCGGGTAGTAGAAGTCCGGACCGTCCATGTTCCCGTGGGAGACGGGGTGCTTGACGTCGAGCAGGGGGTACAGGGGCTCGAACTCGCCGACGAAGGCCTTGACGTCGGCGGTGTCGAGCATCGACATCCTCTCGATGGCGTGGGTCAGGATGAAACCGTCCAGGTTCACGATGCACGGCAGCTGGACGTCGTGGTGCTCCGCGATGCGGGGCGCGATGACCGAGTTGTCGTAGGCCTGCTGGACGTTCTCGGAGAACAGCTGGATCCATCCCGTGTCGCGGGCGGACATGGCGTCCCCGTGGTCGTTGTTGATGTTGATCGGACCGCTGATGGCCCTGTTGGCCACGGCCATGATGAGCGGGACGCGCATGGCGGCGGTGATGGGGAGCATCTCCCACATGTACGCCAGTCCCTGGGATGCGGTGGCGGTGAAGGTCCTGGCCCCGGCGGAGCAGGACGAGGTGCACAGGGTCAGCGCGGAGTGCTCGGACTCGACGCACACGAACTCGGTGGTGACCTCCCCGTTCGCCACGTACTCGGCGAACTTCTCCACGATGATGGTCTGGGGCGTGATCGGGTATGCCGCGCACACGTCCGGGTCGATCTGCTTCCATGCGAGTGCGACCGCGTTGTCTCCGTTGATTGCGATGTCGTGTGCCATGTTCACTCCTCCTTCATCGTGATGGCTTCCTTCGGGCAGACGCGGGCGCAGATCCCGCATCCCTTGCAGTGGCTCATCTTGATGCCGGACATCTTGTCGTCCCTGAACACTATGCTGTTGTCGGGGCAGTAGATCCAGCAGGTGTAGCAGTCTATGCACTTGTCCTGGTCCACGACCGGGACGTAGCTCCTCCAGTCGCCGGTGGCGAAGTTCTCGGAGGATCCGGGCTTGATGATCCTGCCGCCGACGACCAGGTCCTTGATGTTTGCCATTGCCATGTCACTGCACCTCGTTGTATCCTCTCTTGAGTGCGGAGAGGTTCTTGACGATCACCTTGTCGGCCAGCTTGCCGGTGAATTTCGTGGTGATCTGGTCCTCGAGCATGTCGTAGGGGACCAGGTCGGCCGCCTTGACGAGCGCGCCGAGCATGACCGTGTTGACCATGGGCTTGCCGATCTCGTCGATGGCGATCCTGTTGGCGTCGAGCGTGCGGCACTCGACCTCGGTCCCGAGGGCGGCCTGGAGCTCGCTCGGGGACCCGGAGTAGTTGGCCACCACGATGGAATCCTTCTTGATCCCGCGGGTGACGTCGACTTTCCCGACGAGGGTCCCGTCCATGATGACGACCACGTCGGGCTCGTACACCTGGCTGTGGACCCTGATGGGCTCGTCGGAGATCCTGGTGAATCCCCTGATCGGGGCCCCCATCCTCTCCGGTCCGAATTCGGGGAACGCCTTGACGTACTTGCCTGAGGCAATGGCGGTCTCGGCGAGGATCTCGTTCGCCGTGACGAGACCCTGCCCTCCCCTGCCGTGCCAACATAGTTCCATGTGCATTGGTACCACTTTGGGTTCCGTATGGGCGCTTTCTTTTAAAGCCTTCGTCCTTAGCGATGGCCCGATTGACGGTTGGAGAAGGAATCCATCGATTTATCGGGATAATTCGTAGATTTAATACGAATATCGCAGAAAATCCTGCGATTAGCACAGCCAGCGCACGCATCGGCCCACGCCCCGCGCATGCTGGCTATCGCCGAGCGCCTCTCGGTAGGACGGAAATCATTTAGAAGGCAAAGGGATTCGGAGAAACAGGTACGGCATGAGATGCCGAAGAAAACCACTTGCAGGACACGGGGAGTTCCCAATGGACAGAAAAATTGTGGATGTTAACGAACTGCACGTCGACGATATACCGATAGTCGGAGGGAAGGGCGCCAACCTGGGCGAGCTGACCAATGCCGGTTTCCCCGTTCCCGAGGCGTTCGTCCTTACTACCGAATCCTACGACTACTTCGTCACCAGCGGGAAGCTCATGCCCAAGGTGGAGGAGAAGCTGGCCGAGATCGACAGGAGCTCGGACGACAGCCTCGCCAAGGCCTCCGCCGAGATCAGGGAGATTTTCGAGACCTGCCCCATACCCAAGGACCTCATGAAGGACATCTCCTCGAGGTACAGGCTCCTGGTCCCCAAGGGCAAGGTCGGATTCGTCGCCGTCAGGTCCAGCGCCACCGCGGAGGACCTCCCGGACGCCAGCTTCGCCGGCCAGCAGGAGACCTACCTCAACGTGAAGGACGAGGAGGACCTCTTCGACAAGATCAGGAAATGCTGGTCGTCCCTCTTCACCGCCAGGGCCATCGCCTACCGCGAGAAGCAGGGGTACTCCCACAGCGACGTCAAGCTCGCCGTGGTCGTCCAGAGGATGGTCAACTCCGAGTTCTCCGGGATCATGTTCACCGTGGACCCCAACAGCGGGGCCAAGCAGATCGTCATCGAGGGAGGCTACGGACTCGGCGAGGCCATCGTCGGAGGCGAGGTCACCCCGGACACCTACGTGGTCGACAAGCAGAAGATGGAGATCATCAAGAGGAGGATCTCCACCCAGACCTGGAAATACATCCGCGGCAAGAACGGCGGTGTCGAGAAGGAGAACATGCCCAAGGCCATGGTCAAGGCGCAGAAGATCGCGGACAGCAAGGTCCAGGAGATCGCCGAGATCGGAAGGCAGATCGAGATCCACTACGAGAAGCCCAT
>CAVIUM010000127.1:0-4403 GCA_963645865.1 Lachnospiraceae bacterium | reverse complement strand
ATGTCCAGCCCACCGAATGAATAGAACGCTGAAGAACCCAATGAGCTCAATGTGCTTCCATCTTCTACGATGATGCTCCATCCATTGGAATCTTCACCAGTGCAACCGAAGAATGCATGGGCCCCTATCTTTTCCACAGACGGGACTATAGTAATCTCCTTGGCCTTCGGGCCGAATTGTTCCAATGTCCTTGCGTTCCCTATCTCTGTAGATTCTCTGATTGTTTCTATTGTTCTTTTATACACAGAGAAGCAGTGATCTCCTACTTCTCTCAGCTTGAATGAGGAATCAAAAGAAACAGAGAGTGCTTGAGGGACCATAGACGGATTAATCAGGAACGCCCCCTCGCCCAGGATCACACCGGAAACATCATTCGATGAACTGCCGAATTTGATCGATTCTAAGGCATAGAAGTTAGCGAATGCGTAATCGCCTATGCGTGTGAGCCGATTCTGGTTGGAAAATTCGATTGTTTTGATCAATCCGTTACTTTTACTTGAGATAGACCATGTACCCATGTTGGTCAATTGACCGAACGCATTATCTCCCACGATTTGTAGTGTGGATGGGAATTGGATCGTACCCTCTGTGGAACCCATCCGATTCAAACTCGTCTCGAAGGTCCCGGCTGTCCATCCTACCGAGAATGCTCCTTTTCCTATAGATGTCAGAGTCGAGTTCTCGGCATCGTAGGCAACGACTTCCAAAAGTCTGCAATTAGCGAATGCATAATCCTCTATTTTTTTGACTGATGAAGGTAGATTGACGACTTTCACTGAAGAATTGAAGAATGTCTTGGCAGAAACGGTCTCTGTTCCATCCTTGATGTTAATCGTTTCTTTTGACCCGGAATAGGAATAGGCGACCTTCGAAGAAGAATCGTAAACGACTCCTTCAGATGTGTTGAAGGAACTAGGATAATTCACGGTCGCCTGCCCGAACGGCATGGCCGATCCGAGATACCTGAATCCCTCAGGAAGAGAAATGGTCTGAGAGGATTCCAGTCCTGAGAACGCCGCATCTCCAACATACTTCAGTTGAGATCCTTCTTCGAATTGCACTTGTTTTAGATTCTTAAAGGCGGCGGCCCCGATGTATTCCACGGATGCTGGTATTTTAATCGGAAATTGTTTCAAATCCCTGAAGGCCCCAGCACCGATATAGCTGAGCTTGGGCTCGCTATCGCCCTCGAATTCAATACTCTCAAGTCCCGGCAGAGATAGGATGCTGGTATTGTATGGAAACAGGTCATAATCGTAATATGACGTTTCATCGCATATCTTTTCCAAGGATGTAGGAAGGATAAGTTTGATACATTTCAACAATTTTCCTGAGATGTCTATCTCTCCGTTCGGGTTTCCTCCGACATAGCCTGTTTTAAGAACTCCAGCAGTATTGGACAACTCGGATACAGTGTATTTCTGACCACCGGATGTTGTGATAATTCCTGGAATTCTTAGTTCGGTTATCTCTTCGTTCCATCCTTCGTAACCTACGGGGAATTTGGTTATACGGACGGTGCCATCGCCGAGGATCACAAAAGATACGCCGTCTACTGATTCGTCCGCCCTGATTTCTTCTTTGATCACAGCCTGATAACCGATTGTCCCGTAATTAGAACCGGATTGGTTTGTACCATCCGGTTCCGCTGTCAGTTTCGAATCAGAATAAAATAGGAGTGTACAACTAGCAAGGAAAACGATAAGTGTAATCGATAAAACGATTATCGCATTCCCCTTTTTATGTTTCATAAAGCTCAACCTGCCCTTTGATAATGTTCTCTGTGGGCGGGGGCTTAGGCCCCCGCAACCTCCAAGATTAGGTGTTGCTCCTGAGGTTTGTCGATTTCTCAATAATAGTCGCTATCGATAGACTGTTATCTAATTATCGTCTAATCCCCAGTACATACAAATATGCATCATTTTGAAACGAAGGGAACAGTCTTGATGAGATGTTCATCATCATTACTCGTGGCCAGGATGCACGTCAAAATCATTAGAGGCAAATGTTCAATGCAGTCGCATCAGGGGGTTCCTGTTCCGTAGGTTAGGAGCACATTTGATGTGGTGTTGTATCCTCCGATTAACGGAGAGAAATATCCTGTAGTATAGTCCGTGTACTGTGGGGTGCCTGAGGATTGATCGAAGAATGCCCAGTATGGGGTCCACGGGCTCGTAGTAGCGTTTGGTTTATCATTTATCGATGTAATCCAGCTGTAGTATTGTCCTGCTATTTCCGTTCCAACAACTTGTTCTAGTGATTGTGTCTGACAGAGGTATTTGAGTGCAGCATAAACATCGGAACCGTACGTGGTGATGTTCGTTGCATAGTATGTTGTGGGCGTAGTCGTGTCATTCTTCAGTGTCATGGTGACGGCATACAGCGGAGAGCTTCTGATGTCACTGAGAGAAACGACAGACTGTGTCGGGGTCGGAGGGGTAACAGTGTCGGTGCTCATTCCATAGTAGAGGGCGATATTGGCAGACTGATGGTCGGCGATATAGTCGGCAAAAGGCCTGTAGTGGCCCATGCCTGCAGTGGAACTGAGCTTGGTCCATATTCCGTTGATAGTCATCCATACCTGCCAAGAACTGGTGTCATTGTTGGAAAGTCCGAGGAATTTAGTAATCTCTCCGTAGTTCGGATCTACATCATAATAGTCTCCGTACTGGCTCGTGACCAGCATATTGTATTCTGAGTTGATGGAATACGTAGAAGCTGGCATCGTTTTTGCTGTGATCAGATTCATAAGGGCCTTGGTTGCGTCGTATCCGGGAGACGAGAAGGTTATCCAGTCTTCGGTAATTCCATCAAAATCGTCGCCTGTAAGGCCGACGACATCCGTGTTGGACATTAACGATATGCCGAAAGTTCCGGTAGAAACTTCGGTGGAGTCCGCATCGACATCAAATGTCAGGATAGGGACGGCCATCAGAACCATGGTCACGACCATGGCACACATCATGTTGTTTTTCATTCCTATTCCTCTTTAGTTCATTGGCGTCTCAGTTCGTCCTAGCAGCGGAGTAAACGCTGATCTTCACAACAACGTGTATTTGTCGTACCGGTGTGAAGATGAGATATGGAACATACGCCTGCGACGAATCCCGAAAGATATGTCGCCACAGTATATTCGACTCATAGCATTATCAAGACTCCCATCTTTGGTCGTCGGATTTGTCATAAGCAATCTCAAAGAGGTTAGTTGGATACATATCGGATGGATTATTGGATGGATTTTACATGGTAATCTCAATCAACGTAATTCGATATAATAATCATATGAATCAATTGGATTAACTCCGTTAAATTACAGATAGATGAAATTCTGAGCAACAACAATGAGATAAAAGAGGAATAATAGGCTATATGAGCAGATTGTAAAATACAATAATATGATAATTTCATTAGATATTAAACAATTAAATCAATTAAAACTGTATACAAATTTAAGTCATATCCTGATGAAGCTTAAGGAAAAACAGCGACCAGCCTCCGAATCCGTTAAATCCGTACCGAAACAGTATCCCTTCTATGATCATCCTCCCCCGCGACGGCAACGATCTGAGGATCGGATGCTCGGACGCAGAGGCGTTCTGCCTGATGTACATCCTCAGCGACAAGAAGGCTAGGAGCCGCAGGAGGATCGCAGAGGAGATGGGCTGCACCGAGAGATGCGTCAGGCTGATAATTGGGATGATGAAGGATTGCGGGCTCGTCGAGGTCACCCCCTGGGGCACCAAGATAACCCCCTACGGGGCGTTCATGGTGAACCGCATGGGCATAAGGTTCGTGGACGTTGACGTGAAGCAGTACTCCATGAGCAGGGAATCCGTCGGTGCCGTCGTCGCGGGTGCCGGGGATAGGCTCACCGACGGGATAGATCAGCGCAACGCCGCCCTCGCCGTCGGCGGGAGCGGATGCACCACATGGGTTATGCGCGAAGGGGAGCTGATAATGCTCCCCGACTGGAGGACCGATCTGAACGATCCCCTCCTGGCCGCCGAGATCCGCAGGAAGGCCCCCATGAACGACGGCGATGTCCTGCTCGTGGCGGGCGCCAAGGACCCCTACAGGGCCAAATCGGTGGTGGCTGCCGTCGCTTTGGGATTCCTGCGATCGTTTTCGTTGCGTGCGCCTTCTCGCCAAGACGATCGCCACTGCAACCGCTAAGATCATTACGAGGATGATGGTCGCTATAGCAATCGGGGATCTTCCGGAACGGTCCACGACCACTCCATCGAACCCTTCCCACGAACCCGCGTGCTTCTCAGTGCAATGCACTTTGGCGTCCACGTTCAGGAACACCGCCGATCCGAATTCCGGCATGTCCCCCAGGAAGTAGACATCCTCCAGCCCGGAGCAGTACGCCAGGGCCTTGTCCCCCATGCTCTCCAGCGTGT
>CAVIUM010000126.1:0-4484 GCA_963645865.1 Lachnospiraceae bacterium | reverse complement strand
GTGCGCGAGATCGCACCACTTCTCCATCGTGGCCAATTTCCATTCCATCGTGCCGCCGACGAATATCCCGTCGAGACGGTATTCGTCCAGGACGACCGCCACTTCGTCATAATCCATCCCATCCTGGACGGCCAGATACAATGGCAATCCGGGATAGAGCTTCTCCAGCACGGGGATCCAGCACACGGAGAGGTCCAGCGACTTCTTATCGGCCACCAGATCGGGCAGGACAACAAAATCCGGATGCAATCCGAGATCGCGACTCTTCGATAGGATCGAGAGGAACGGTCCCGGGTTCCACACCTGGTTTTTGCTGTAGGCGGCGTAGCATCCGTTGTCTATGGCGAAATACGGCCATTGGGAAGGGTCGCGCCAATGATCGCACATCATCAGGCCGATACCCATCGAGACGCATTTGTCGCGGAGGTCGCGGGTTCCAGTCGTCGTGTAATACTTCATCTGGATTCCTCCCACAGCGTCTTATCGCCGGATCCGTCCATCATGCACGCTTCGATACGCTGGATGGCCACGGCGAACATGGCGATCCTCTTGTAGATCGGAGAACCGAACTCGGAGAGGACAATCTCCATCTCCGGACAGCCCGTGACCAGGAGGAATCTTCCGCGCATGATCTCGTCATGGAGCTCGACGACCCATCCATCGGGTTCGCGATGGATGGACAATTCATCCCCGCCCTTCATCACCAGGCGTATCCCGGAGTATTGGGCGTTGACCTTGGTCAGCGCTTCGAGGATGACTTCCGATTGTACGGTCATCGGAATCCCCCCACACGGAAGAGATACACCTGGAAGGCGCCCTTGCTACCCGTGGATGCGGCCACGTAGCGTCTGGCCGACACGTCGTATCTGATCCAGCCTTCGCACACATCCGGGGGGTCGTCGTTCGGGCGGAATTTGAGGAACATCGCCTCCGCTTGGTCGATGGAATAGGACGAATCCACGGCGAACATCCTTCCGGAGCCAGTGTCGATGACGGCGTAATCGAACTTGCGGGGAGCCGGGCCGATGCCCAGCATCCCCTTCAGAGTTTTCTTACTCATCGGATTCGCCTCCTTCCGGAGCGTCGTTGAGGTGACGGAAGATATACGCGTCGAGCTTGGTCTGTTGGCCGATGAAGTCCGCCGACGATAGGATCGAAGCGTAATCCTCGAAGGGGATGGCCGCGATCTTCTGGCCGATGGATTCCATCGCCTGGCCGATTCCGCATCCCGTCTCCTGCTGGATCGCCTTTATGTCGCATACCAGGTTGTAGATGGCCAGATTGACCGTCTGGGCCTTGGCCGTCCCGGTCCACACACGGATGCTGTCGATATTCTGACGGGCCGTGGGAGATAGACTGTACGAACGGCGCTTTATCCTGGGGTCCATGACGGTCATGGTATGGACCTCCTAACGTCGGTCACAGCCCTTATGGTGCAGATCTGATTCATGTTGATGACCACTTGGCATCCATCAGATGTACGGGCATAGATCCACGGATCGTTGGTTTCACGATGTGCGAGTTTTACGATGTCCCTCGGAATATCCGCTTTGCTGATCCCGATACTCTTGAGGAGGATGCGTTCCCCATTGCTCATCGCGACCTCCAGGGTCATGGCTGTCCCTCCAGGATGCGAAGTTCAGCGATGTCCGATTGGGATTCCCCGACGTAGATCTCAAAGCGACACCCGCATCCGCGACACGTGTAGTCGAAGATAAGCTCGTTGCGCGGGGCGATGTCCAGCGATGTTCCCATGCACACGGGGCATGAAACCACGGAATGCTGGACCGCGAACCTCCCGGACCTTGTACGGACCCTTCCGGTGACGATGATCGTCCCATTGGCCTTCTGTTCGCGCGTGCGCGGGGTTATCGACTGGATCGGGAGCTTCATTCCGATGGCGATGTCCTCGTTGGAGACGCCTGGGTTGAGCTCGATGAAGCGATGGACCTGGCGACTCCTCGGGGATGCCAGCTTCTCGATGCTGTAGTAGGCGCGGCGGGATTCTTCGGTGACGGTCATGAGGATCCCTCCTTCTCCATCGCGTTCTTCAGCTCCATTCCCTTCTCGATTCCGAGATTTTCCAGCATCATGATGTTGTTTTCAGCCTTGGTGACGAACAACGCGTAGGCTTGACTGATGGGATCGTTCTCGTCGATCAGGAGGATCGAAGTGGCGAGATGGAGCAATGCCTTGCACGAATTCAGGTACGATATGGCGTCCGTGACCCTGTTGAACTCTTGCTGTCTGGGATCAAGCGTCATATCCCGGCCTCCTGTTCTTCCATCCTCCTCTTGCATTCCGGACAGAGATCCAGGCCGACGGCGTACCTGTTGGAGTTGAGGAGCCACCCGTCGTTTTCGAGTTGCCAGATCGCGTTGTCTATGTCGTCATCCACTTCGACGTAGTCGTAACATTCGTCACAGCGCACCTTTGTAGTGAATTCGATCATCCGTCCACCTCCTCATCCTTCTCGGACCACAGCTTGTCTTTCGCCATCATCCCTTCTATTCTCTCGTTCAATTCCCTGATGCGGGCATTCGTGAGGCAGGTCAGAGCATACACGCCCGCCCTTGCCGATACGAGATGATGCCAATCATCGCAGCTCGCATCGTTGATGTTCAGATTCTCGCTCGCCCGGTCGATCAGATGTTCGGACGCGATGAGGTCGGCACGCGCTTCCTCGGCCTTGCGGAGTTCGTTACGGAGCTTGTTGAGGACCATGTTGCGCGTCATTCCAATCCCACCATCCTGTCGCCCAGCTCGTTTATGGCGTCCACCAGTTCCCTGACCTCGTCCCTCGTCAATAGGACGTGGAGCTCGCGACCATTGCTCGTTATGATCGAGAAGAACATGGCATTCTTCGGGATTGCACAGTAGCGAAACGCGCTATCCTCGCCCTGGTGGATTGCGACCCTCATCTGACGATTCCAACGTCCGGTTATGACGAAACTCCCCGGACTATCCCACTTCCTGTCGATGTCGGTCATTCCCCATCCCTCCTGTCGATCATTTCCTCGGCAGTGAACCAGGATCCGTCGAATTGACCCATGACGACGGTTTTGGCTTCCGCGTCACGTCTGGCTTCGGCTTCATCCTCGTAGGTTCTGACGACCATGTGCTTGATCACCAGCCAGGTCATGCGCCCACCGTCCTGTTGCGGAGCTTTTCGATCCTGGATTCCAATGTCTCGCAGGTCTTCTCCATCGACCGTGACGCGGATTCCACCGATCTGGCGAGATCGCCCATTCCGGACGCACGCAGAATGTCCGGGACGTCCTCGATCTCCCGTATGGCCTTGTGGATGTGCGCGGCTCCGACGAACATACGCTTGATCTCGATGCCGTCGTTCATGCCTTCACCACCTTGGGAGGCTCGGCTCCGACGAACTTCAGGATGGCCATCGTGGCGTCGGAGAACTCTTCGATGGGTTCTCCGGAGCTCTTGAGGACCTTCCATATCCACGTCAATCCATCTTCGGTCTGCTTGACCGTGCGGACCAGGATCCTACCGTTGGAAGACATGAGCTTCTCCAGCTCGAAGCCGGCGGGCTTCGTGGATTGGACCTCGTTCTCCGCGTGGAGGATCAGGGTCTTCTGGGCCGTGCGGTAATCCTTGGTCATGAGAACCTGGGCATAACCGTAGTCGGTCAGGGTCATGACGTAGTACGTTTCGCGGGACGCGTCCTGTTCCAGCTTGGATCTCCCGACGGTTCTGATGGTCACGCGCACGGTAACGACCCCCTACAGAGGCGGGAGAGCTCCGCACCGGACTTCACGATCTTATCCATCTTCGAGACGGCCTTGGATAGATTCTTGCGCTGTTCGGGGGGCAATTCGGGCATCAGGGCCAGCAATGCGGCCCTGGGGCCGTCGTAATACTCCTCGGGATCGACTTTCGGAAGATTGCGCTTGGATTCGGCGGAATACCACCTGGCGGCGAACTCCACCCAGCGCCCGTCCGAAACCAGGCGCTGGGAGACGTCCCCCGTGGAGTACCCGCATTCGATGCTCGCACGTGTGATGGACTTGCCCTCGTCGGCGAGCTCCATGAGCCTTTCGACGTTCAGGCGGGATGCGCGGAAGTCCCTGGATGCACGGCAGGCGGCCTTGTAGTCGGCGATCAATCCGGCGGACTCCATCCTCCTACGCATGGCGAACTCGGTCGTCCCCAGATTCTTGGCCAGGGTATCCGGATCCATCCCGCCGCGGAGGGCATCCAGTACCTGTTCGACGGAGAATATGTCCTCGGTCATTCGTTCGCCCTCCTGTTTATCTTGGCGGCAAATTCGTCCAGCCATCCCGCATCCGGATAAGAGGTGGACCAGCGGTCGATGTCGAATTGGAGTCCGCAGGAGCAGAGAATCCCGATGTATTCCACGCCTTCTGCACATTCGATGTAGTTGGATCCGACTTGCTTACGGTCCACTTCGTCGAGTTTCTTCCAATCCTCCGGACAGCAGGAATTGCTGGGATCGAGGATGT